>LVBF01000047.1 GCA_001604325.1 Spirochaetales bacterium Spiro_04 | reverse complement strand
CGATCCACGCTTTGAGCAGATCGGCGATCTCCCGTGCCTTGGCAAGCGATGAGAGTGGGGCGGTCTTCACCCGCCGCTCGCCATCGAGGGTCACCGACCCGCTTGCCAGCTCTGCATAGGTGACCGACCTGACCGGTGGATGATCCTCCTTGCCGTAGTCGAAGATCGTGGTCGTGAGCCGGTCGTTGGTGATGGCCAGGTGTGCGGCCATCTCCTCGTCGAGGACCGGGATGGGGATGCCGATGCCGACAAAGAGCGAAACGCCGTACTTTTCGTAGTAGGCGCTCTTGATGAAGGAGGGTGACATCCGCTTGGCGTCGCCGACCACGGCGAGGGTGGCCGCCCCGAGAGTGGGCACCCCGTCGGCGGTACGTTCACGCCGGGTATTGAACTGGGTCCCGTTCCACGCCACGTACCCCTCGGCCCCTCCGAGGAAGATCCTCGTCCCCAGACCGATGGTCCTGAGGTACGGGTCGTTGAGCAAGGGGCTCAACTCCCCGCTCGTCGAATAGGTCACATTGCTGCAGCGCGGCAGGAGGCTTCCCATATAGGTGTACTTGATCCGGAGCGTGGAGTTGGTCGCCGCCCCGTAGTTTTGATAGGCATTGCGGGGATTGAAGAGGTAGAACTCGTTGACCGTCTCCTTGTTGATCCACGTATCGACCTCCCGCGTCGGATAACAGTCCGTGCCCTTGCCGTGGGCCTGCAGACGTACGTCATCGCCCCTGATGAGCGCTTCGATGACGTGGGCGCCGCCATAGGTGGGATCGAACTTCGACTCGGCGGTGGCCCCGATATAGGTGTCCACGGCGGCGAGCCCCTCATAGGCGCTCACCCCGTTGAGGCGGATCTCCTCCATCCTGATGGGAGGCGACCAGTGCCCGAAGTTGATGATCGCGCCACTTGAGCACATCGGGCCGAAAGTCGCCGTGGTGACGATGTCCACCTCGCTGGCCAGGGTGGCAAGGTCCGTCGACTTCGCCATCCGGGCGAACTCTTCAGCGTTCACCACCACGACACGGCCACTCCGAATCTTCTCGTTGATCTCCGCTACTGTCTTTGCCATGGGTGCTCCTTCAGATCCTCTCTCGTTACAACCGGGATAAGGTGGTAGGCGGGTACTTCGTACGGGTGGCTCTCCAAGAGCGCCGTGAGCACCGCGTTCACCACCGAATCCTCGACTGCCAATTCTAGACGCCACTCGGCCCCTCGGGCAAGCTCATCTCTCGTTCCGATGTACGGGGTACTCCCCTCCAAGGGACGGAACTGTCCCTCGCCGAGGATCTGGAAGCAACACTGGTCGTAGGCGCCGATCTTCCCCGCCCCAGCGGAAAAGAGCGCGGCCTTGACGACCTCGAGGTGTGACGGGGGGATGTAGGTGACCAGGATGTACATCTTCTCTCTGCCTCGCATTCTTCGTATAGTGATGCCATGGTAAAGCTTATGGCCTTTCTGGGCAACCCGACAAGAGAGTATTCCCTCACGCGCCACAACGTTGGCTTCCAGCTTGCCGACCACCTCTACGGCGCGCTCTCATGGAGCAGCAAGTTCCACGGAAAAATAGCTTCGAGTGGAGGAGTCTTCCTGCTCAAGCCCGAGACATACATGAACGAGAGCGGGCGCAGTGTCCGTGCGGCGATGGACTTCTATAATCTGGACATCGAGCGCCTCTTGGTGGTCCACGATGACCTGGAGCTCCCCTTCGGCACCGTACGCCTCCAGCAAGGGGGAGGACTGGGGGGCCATAAGGGGCTTCGCTCGATTGTGCAGCACCTCTCTGATGATGCATTCTTGCGTTTGAGGATCGGCATCGGCAGACCGCAACACGGCTCGGTCTCCGCATGGGTGCTCAGCCGCTTCGATCCGGTTGAGGAGGCGCAGCTCAGTGATCTCTTCGCTCTCGCAGAAGCGTTGCTCACAGACTCATATTCCTCTCTACCGGTCACGAAAACACTGGCTTAGCAGAGCGATCCTCAAAGATGGGGGTTACAAGGTTTTCCCCTCATGTTATACTTGGCTACCGTCATGGGCTGATCCACACCCCGAGGGAGGCGTGATTTGATTACACGTGATTTCCGGATTTCGGTTCGCACTCGGACCGAGATGGATTTTTTTCCACCGTTGTTCGCTTCCGATTCGGATCTCGCCGCCCTGCATCGCCAGGCGGCGGAGCTCGCCTTCTTCTACAACAGCAAGGTCAAGGCGAAGGGGGGAAACGATTGGGTCTCCCCGGGACGTCTCCACGCCACGGCGGTGCTTCACCAGCTCTACCAGAGCGTGCTCTCCCACCACCTGAGCGACAACGAGCCCGATTACTTTACCCGCCTCACCAACCTCATCTCCAAGAACCATGCGGCCCAAGAGGTGCTCGCCTTCTTCATGAAGGAGTTCCCCTCCCCACTCTTGGTCGAGCAAAACCTGCCGCTTGATTTCTTCTACGAAGAGTCGATGCGCGGTTACTTCATCCACCAGGTCATGGCGGAGAACCCCGCCCTGATCAAGGCTGCCAAGCCGTTTTTGGCCCCCGAGGGCCTCTCCTTCCCCCAAGCCGCCCAAGCGTTGACCGCCATGCTCGGTGGCCATGGGTCGAACCAGGTGAACGGGAGCGCCGATACCGATATTTTCAGCTTCCTCACCCGACCGGCGAAGCTCTACCCCGACAGCCTGCTCGACCAGATCTCCTACATCCTCGAGCATTGGGGTGACCTGATCCCCCAGAACCTGAGGACGATGCTGCTCAGGGCCGTCGACTTCGTCCAGGAGGAGGAGAAGCCGCACTTCGCACCGGTGGGCGCCGGGGGCAAGCAGCCGATGTTGGTACCCGACTACTCGCTCTTCGACAGCGAGTACGAGGCGTTCACCGCCGACCGCAACTGGATGCCCAACGTCGTCATGATCGCAAAATCGACGTTGGTGTGGCTCGACCAACTCACCAAGGAGTACAACCGCCCGATCCATACGCTGGACAAAATCCCCGATGAGGAGCTTGCCAAGCTCTCCAGCCGGGGCTTCACCGCCCTCTGGCTCATTGGCCTGTGGGAGCGGAGCGCGGCGAGCAAGAAGATCAAGAACTACTGCGGAAACCCCGACGCCGAGGCTTCCGCCTACTCGCTGAAGAACTACGAGATCGCCTCCACCCTCGGGGGGTGGGCGGCCCTCGATGACCTGCGCCAGAGAGCCGGGCGCTACAACATCCGCCTTGCCAGCGACATGGTGCCCAACCACACCGGCATCGACGGCGACTGGGTCATCAACCACAGCGAGTACTTCATCCGCCAAAGCTATCCGCCCTTCCCCTCCTACACCTACGATGGGCCGAACCTCAGCGATGACCCGCGCGTCGAGATCAAGGTGGAGGACCACTACTACGACCAGAGCGACGCGGCGGTCACCTTCCGCAGGCGAGACCTCCAGACCGGGGAGACGAGCTATATCTTCCACGGAAACGACGGCACATCGATGCCCTGGAACGACACCGCCCAGCTCGATTTCCTCAACCCAGCCACCCGTGAGGCGGTCTATCAACAGATCAAGCACGTAGCACACAACTTCCCCATCATCCGCTTCGACGCGGCCATGACGCTGGCCAAGAAGCATATTCAGCGCCTCTGGTACCCATCCCCGGGGCATGGAGGGGACATCGCCGGCCGCTCGCAGTACGGCCTCGATGAGGGGGAGTTCAACCGCCTCATCCCCCAGGAGTTCTGGCGCGAGGTCGTCGACCGCATCAGCGAGGAGCTTCCCGACACCCTCCTGCTCGCCGAGGCGTTCTGGATGATGGAGGGGTACTTCGTCCGGACCCTGGGGATGCACCGCGTCTACAACAGCGCCTTCATGAACATGCTGAAGAACCAGGAGAACCAGAAGTACCGGGACACCATCAAGAACACCATCTCGTTCGACGCCGAGATCCTCAAGCGCTTCGTCAACTTCATGAACAACCCCGACGAGGAGACCGCGATCGCCCAGTTCGGTGACGGGGACAAGTACTTCGGCATCTGCACCCTGCTGGCCACGATGCCGGGCCTGCCGATGTTCGGCCACGGCCAGGTGGAGGGGTACCGGGAGAAGTACGGCATGGAGTACCGCCGCTCCTATTGGGATGAGCGGCCCAACCAGTATCTGGTGGAACAGCATGAGAAGCGGATCTTCCCGTTGCTCAAGAGGCGATACCTCTTCAGTGGCGTCGACTACTTCGAGATCTTCGACCTCTGGAGAGACGGCTCCGTTGAGGAGAGCGCCTACTGCTACGTCAACGGCACCGAACGCGAACGGGCCCTGGTCTTCTACAACAACCAGTACGAGGCGGTCGAAGGGTGGATCAAGAGCTCGGCGCCAAAGACCGAGGGAAGTGGGAACGAGAAGCACAGCCGCACCTTCAGCCTGGCCGAGGCGCTCGCCCTCACCCTGGGTGGGCGACGGTACGTCATCTGGGACTCCTTCGAGGAGGGGCTCACCTACATGCGCCCATCGCTCAGGGTCTACGACGAGGGGATGTACGTCCACCTGCGGGGCTTTGAGACGAAGGTGCTCTTGAACATCCGCGAAACCGAGGATACCGACGGTACCTATGGGCAGCTCTATGAGCAGATCGGGGACAGCGGAATCGCCAACCTGGAAACAGAGATCCTCGCCCTGAGGCTGAGGCCGGTCTACAAGGCGATGGAGAACCTCGCCAGCCCCTCCTTCTTCAAGGAGATCCGCGCTCTGCTCGGCGGTGAGGCCACCAAGAAGAGCGAGCGCAAGATCCTCTTCACCCTCGCCGAGGCATATGCCCACCTCTCAGCCGCGGTGGAGACGCTCCACCCGGCTGCACGCACGTCCTTGCCGACGGTCGTCACTGAGATCGAGGCTTCCGTGATGATGGGGGAGATCGAGCGATGGATCAGCCTCTTCTCACGCGAAGAGGGGCGCCTCGCCCTCTACGGGGCGAAAATCCTCGATGAGCTTGAGATCGTCGTCGCCGCCTCCCTCTTCCTCAAACCGTTCATCGCCGAACAGATGACCATCACCGAAGCGATGCAGGTCAGCGATCGGTTGCTCTTGTCGCGCTTCTTCTCCAAGGAGTTGCGTGAGGCGGGCTTCATCGGTGACATGGCCCGCAAGGCCTGCCATAGCGCGGCGATTCTCGCCGCCGCCCCCCACATGGTCGACGACGTCACCCTGCCCCCGATCAAGATCCTCGCCATCCTCCTCGAGGATGAGGGGGTTCGCGCCTATGCCAACATCAACGAGCACCAAGGCATCATGTGGTACACCAAGGAGTCGATACAGGAGGTCATCTACCTCAGTTCCCTCTCACTGCATGTGGCCAAAGGGATGGAGAGACCTGATGTATTCATACAGGAGCTTCTGGAGAAGGAGAACAAGGCAGGGTATCGCGTGCAACAACTTTTGAGTTGAGCAAGTTTGATTGACTTGCCTTTGATGTTAGATTAATCTAATTGATATGAAAACGTGGATAAGTTACCTGGCTGCAACGGCATTCGGCCTTGCCGCAACCCTGTTGTTCGGTGAGTCGGCTCTCTTCTCTCAGATCATGTACACCATTACGGCGCTCTTTGTGCAACTGGGGGGATTTGTCCTCATCCCACTTGTCTTTATCGGGTTTGCGAGCGGCATCGCTTCGCTCCGCAAGGACTCCAAAGGGGGAGTCTTTGCCCGCACCACGATTCTTTGGTCGATCCTGACCACCCTGCTGCTCACCCTCGCGGCCGGTGTCGTCTTCCGCTTCTTCCCCGCCCTGTTCCCCGCGTCCAGCAGCGCCGGAAGCGACCCCCGCTCGCTTTCGATCATCACCCCGCAGTCGTTGTCACAGATCTTCTCGGCGACGTTGCCGGTCAACCCCTTCTACTCGCTGGTCAACGCCGAAAGCTTCCTCTTCCCGATCATCATCATCTCCCTGATCTTCGGCTACTTCCTCAAGCCCAACCTCGAGGTCATCAGACCGGCATACGTGACGATGAACTCGCTCAGCGAGACGATGATGCGCCTCGCCAAGGCGTACAGCTGCGTCGGTTTCTTCTTCATCTTCTTTGCCTCCTCATACTGGTTCACCCACATGCAGTACGAAGGCACCCTCTTCGTCGCCGGCCGCTTCCTCCTCATGCTCCTCGCCGCGACCTTTGGCGTGCTGCTCATCCTGCTTCCGCTGCTCTTCGGCATCGTCAGCCGCTTCAGGCTCAACCCCTATAAGGTCATCTATCGGATGTTGGCCCCGGCCATCGCCGCACTCTTCTCCGGCAGCATCTTCTTCTCCAGTCCGATGACCATCAGCCTCTCGCGCCATAACCTCGGTGTCCAGAAACGGGTCGGCACCACCGCCGTCCCCCTCTATACCATCATCGGCCGCGGAGGATCGGCGATGATCGCAACGTTGTCGGTCCTCAGCCTGCTGTATGCGGCAGCCGGGCAGATGCCCTCCGACAAGGTCCTCTTGATCGTCGCCCTCTCCTCTGCCATGTTCTCCTACCTGAGTCCCCTCTACCTGGGCTGGGAAGTCTTCTTCATCACCACCATTACGCTGCAGTTCCTCAACCTTGACCTCCATGGCGCCGAGTTGAGCGTCATCGGCTTGATGCCGTTGCTCAATGGCCTGGGGATCCTGCTGGATTCGTACATCGCAGCGTTCGGGGCGGCGTATACCACCCAGCGCATGGGAGTGAAGATCGACAGCTCATACCGGGACACCATCTAACCGGCAATGGGAAAGAGTGTACGGTTCATCCTCCTCGCCATCGAGGGGATCATCACCATCATCCTCACGGTCACGCTGGTGCATGGGATCAGCTCAGCCATAGAGCAGGGGAGCTGGCACATCGCCCGCACCCACCTGCTCCCGAGCCTCATCCACCTCTGGGTGACGATGGTGGTGGCAACCCTGCTCTGCTTCTTCTACCGAGCGAATATCGGAGCCGAGGCGCGGGTGTTGCCCACGCTCTTTCTGATGATCAGCCTGGGAAACGTGAAGATCTTCCCCCTCTACCACAGCGTGACGACAATCCTCGTCCTCTCCCCCTACGCCATCGCCGTGCTCTACCACTTCTCCCTGCTCTACTCCTCCTTCCTCTTCCTCGGTTCGGCGATCTTCCAACAGACCATCAACCCGACCAGGCTCAGTCAATACTCCTTCGCCGGGGCGATCCTTGCCCTCTTCATCACCATCCTGACCCCAATCTCCATCAACCAACCCTCCTTCCTCTATGAAGTGAGCGTGACGAACACCCTCTTTTCGAGCATCTGCATCATCATGAACGTCCTCGCGGCCCTCACCTTCCTGGTATCGATGCTCGATGAGCAGTTCAGCCGCCATGCGCTCGGCCGCAGCCTTGCCTTCATCCTGATGATCACGGGCAACACCATGGTGACGATGAGCCAGCGCCCGTTCTTCAATACCCTCGGCTTGATCTTCTACCTCGCCGGGTCGATCACCCTGCTCTCCGTGACCCGCACCTACCATGTGTGGGTATGACCACCATCACCCGAGCAGAAGAGAACCGTGACCGCTGAGCGGGGTACGATACCGTACAAAACTATAATTTTGTTGGAGGAGCCTATCACCGTGTCCTGTTCGCTGCAAAGAAACAAGATGCCCCATCCGAGACCTTCGCGATCAGGATGGAGCATCGTTTTTTTCGTCTGCAAACCAATTGGTTCGATGCCGAAGGCACAGACCGTGGCTACAGCATCGTGATGATGGATTTGTCGTAGTCGGCGGGTGCCTCGAAGTCGAGCAGGTTCATCATCGTCGCCGCGAGGCTGCTGATGCCGAGCCCTTCGTTGAGGGTCTTGGAGTACTCGCCCTTGTAGCCGTAGTCGACGATGATGCACGGCACCGGGTTGAGCGAGTGGCTCGTCTTGGCCTGCGGATCACCATTGCTCTTGCGGCGGACGCTGCCATCCTTGGCGTGCTCGAACATATCGTCGGCGTTGCCGTGGTCGGCGCTGAGGATCATGACGCCGCCGGCCGCCTCGACCGCCTTGGCGATCCGGCCGATCTGCAGATCCATCCCCTCCATCGAGCAGACCACGGCCTGGAAGACCCCGGTATGTCCGACCATGTCGCCGTTGGGGAAGTTGAGCTTGATGAGATCCCACTTGCCGCTCTCCACCTCGGCGATGACGCGGTCGGCGATTTCGGCGCACTTCATCCACGGGCGCTCTTCAAACGGCACGATGTCGCTGGGGATCTCGACGTACTCCTCGAGCTCCTCATTGAACTTGCCAGTGCGGTTGCCGTTGAAGAAGTAGGTGATGTGGCCGAACTTCTGCGTCTCGCTGATGGAGAACTGACGGACGTTCGATGCACAGAGGTACTCGGCCAAGGTCCGGTCAATCGCCGGCGGGGAGACCAAGTACTGCTTGGGTACATGCAGGTCGCCATCGTACTCCATCATACCGGCGTACTCGACGGCGGGGTAGCGCTTTCGATCGAACTCCGCAAGCTCTTCGGCCTCGAACGCCTTGGTCAGCTCCAGGGCGCGGTCACCGCGGAAGTTGAAGAGGATGACGCTGTCGCCGTCCTCGATGGTCCCCACCGGCTTGCCATCCTCTGCGATGACGAAGGGCGGCAGGTCCTGGTCGATGGCCCCTGTCTCCGCCCTCAGCGTCTCGATGGCATCCTGGGCACTGTCGAAGAGACGGCCTTCACCGAGGACATGGGTCTCCCATCCGCGCTTGACCATATTCCAGTTGGCGTTGTACCGGTCCATCGTGATGACCATCCGTCCGCCGCCGCTGGCGATCCTCGCATCGAAGTCAGCATCGTTGAGGGAGGAGAGGAACGCCTCGAAGGGGAGGAAGTAGTCGAGCGCACTGAGCTCGCCGACATCCCGTCCATCGAGCAGGGCATGGATCCGCACCCGCTTCACCCCCTCGGCCTTCGCCTCGGTGAGCATCGCCTTGAGGTTGTTGATGTGGGAGTGGACGTTCCCATCGCTGAGCAGACCGATGAAGTGCAGGGTCGAATCATGCTCCTTGGTGTTGGCCACCAGCTTCTTCCAGACCGCGCCGTCGAACATCGACCGGCTCTCGATCGAGTTGTTGACGAGCTTCGCCCCTTGGCTGAAGACACGCCCGCAGCCGATGGCGTTGTGGCCGACCTCGCTGTTGCCCATATCGTCGTCACTGGGAAGCCCGACGGCGAGGCCGTGGGCCTTCAGCTTCGTCCAGGGATTGGCTTTGTAGAGCTTGTCCAGATTCCCGGTCATGGCGGCGGCAACCCCGTCGCCCTCCTTGTATTTTCCAAAGCCCACGCCATCCATGATGATGAGGACGACCGGACCCGTGCGGGAAATTTTTCCCATCTTCTTCAATGCTGTTACCATGCTGGTATGCTCCTTCATCAGAGGGGGGAGGTGGCTGCCTCAAGGTAGGGCAACGCAGCCTCATCCACCAAGTCCTTGAGCTCCTCAAAGACCCATCGGTGGTAGGCATCGACCATCGCCACCTCAGCCTCACTGAGCAACTCTCTTGTAATCAATGTGCGTTCAAACGGACAGATGGTCAATACTTCAAAGCTCAGGAACGTACCGAATTCGCTCCTCCCATCCTCCTGCACCGCAACGACGTTTTCGATGCGGATCCCGTGCTTTCCCTCCCGGTAGAGGCCCGGTTCATCGCTGATGACCATCCCCTTCTTCAGCGGCACCGCGAGGGGCTTCGGGCTGATGGACTGCGGCCCCTCGTGGACGTTGAGCCGAAAGCCGATGCCATGGCCGGTGCCATGGTGGAACGCCAAGCCCTCCTGCCAGAGGAACTGACGGGCCAGCACATCGAGCTGGTAGCCGCAGGTCCCCTCGGGAAAGCGTGCGCTGGCCAAGGCGAGGTTCCCCTTCAAGACCAGGGTGTAGTCGCGCTTCTGCTCTTCGGTGGGAACGCCGAAGAGGATGGTCCGCGTCACATCGGTCATCCCGCTCTGATAGTGCCCCCCGGTGTCGAGGACGAGCAAGCCGTCCCCTTCGACGGTGGCGTTGCTCTCCTCGGTGGCGCTGTAGTGGGGCAGCGCCCCATGCTCTGCCCACCCGGAGATCGGCCCGAATGACGGGCCGAGGTACTCAGGGGAGCGTTCCCGCTCCCGGGCAAGGAGTGCGGCGATCTCGATCTCGGTATAGGAGCCGGTCTTCCTGTCGAGCTTGGAGAGGAAGTTGACCAGCGCCACCCCATCAAGCAGGTGTGCGCGCCGCATCCCCTCCAACTCGGTCTCGTTCTTGCTCGCCTTCAAGTCGGTGGTGAAATCGCGCCCGGTCACATAGTGGTCGCTCGCCATCGCATCGGCTACCAAGAGGGAGGTCCGCTCGATATTCAAGTAGATTCGATCATCCTTTTTGATGACCTCTTTCAGCACTGTCGAGAGCTCATCATAAGATTTGAGGGTGAATGAGGCCGCTATTTGACCAGAGAGTGCAGAAGAGAAGCGCTCTGGGTCGGTGAAGAGCCATGCCGCCTCTCTCCCCACCAGGACATAGGAGTAGAAGACCGGGTTGTAGCTCACATCATTGGCTCTCAGGTTGGTGAGCCAGGCGATGTCGTCCAGGCTTGAGATGACCGTCCAATCGGCGCCGTTCTGGGCGAGGGCGGTCTGGACCATGACGAGCTTCTGGGCGGCTGAGAAGCCGGCCAGGTCATCGGGGACGTGGACTGCCTTGGATGAGGGCACCGGCGGTCGGTCGCTCCAGATTGCATCGAGCAGGTCGTCTGTCGCCACCAGTTCGATCGCGTCCCCGAGGGCTGCCTCGATGGTGGCTTTGGCGCTGATGGTCAGCGTCTCGGCGGCGATGCCGACCCGTGCTCCTGCCTTGAGGCTTCGCTGTATATAGGTATTCATGTCGGGATACCCCGCCGTGTCGATCTTCATCAGCGTGAACTCGGTGCCGGCGATCTGCTCCTCACCTTGGATGAAGTAGCGAGAATCGACCCAGAGCAGTGCTTCGGTCGCGGTGATGAGGACTGAGCCGGCGCTGCCGGTAAAGCCGCTGATCCACTCCCGGCTCCTCCAACGGGGGGCGACGTACTCGCTTTGGTGGGAGTCGGTGCCGTTGATGATCCAGGCATCGAGGGAGTGTTGTACAAGCTGAGAGCGCAGCTGCGCTACCCGTTCATTGATGGGAATTGGCATTCAAGCCTCCTTGTGGCGATGGTGCAAAAATACGGCGAAGAGGACGCCGAAGGCGATCATGGCGAGGCAGAAGAGCTGCCCGAGCGAGAAGTTCAGCGGTGATTGGAAGAGGGCGATGATATCGCTCTCCTTGCCGAGGGTGATGATGTAGCCGATGTGTTCGTCCGGGGCACGCAGGTACTCGATGAAGAAGCGGACCGTCCCGTATCCGATGATGTACCAGGCGAGCCCCATGCCGGCCGGGCTCTCATCCCTGCGTGGCCGGATGACAAACCAGAGGAAGAGGAAGAGCAGCACCCCCTCGAAGAGCGCTTCATAGAGCTGGCTGGGGTGGCGAGGCAGGTTGACCAACTCCCCGCTCTGGTAGGCGATGCCGACCCGGTCGGCGATCTCCCTCACCCAGGCGTAGTTGGTCGAGAAGCGCGGGGCGTCGGGGAAGACCATCGCCCAGGGGGCGGTGGAGACCCGGCCGAAGAGCTCGCCGTTGATGAAGTTTCCGAGCCTGCCGAAGGTGTAGCCCAGCGGAGAAGCGAAGGCGATGGTGTCGGCCAAGACGAAGAAGTCGACCTTGTAGCGCCGGGAGTACAGATACCCCCCGATGATCGCCCCGACCAAGCCCCCGTGGTAGCTCATCCCCGGCAAGCCGACCAAACGCCCGTTGCGGAAGGGCCAGAAGATCATATGGGGGTGAGTCCAGTAGTAGGTCGTGCCATCATAGAAGAGGACGCTGAAGAGCCGGGCGCCGATGATCAGGCCGACGACGCAGTAGAGCACCACGTTCATCGCCCCATCCCGGTCCAAGGCGATCTCGCCGCGTCGTGCCTGAAGCCTGATCAGCAGGTAGGCGATGGAGAAGGCGACCACGTACATCAAGCCATACCATCTGATGGGGAGAGCGGGGAAGATCTCTGCTCTAATCCAGGTGGGGAAGGTGATGAATTGGACCATGGGGCAAGTTTAGTGTGACAGAGTACTCCGGTCAAGGGTATGCGCAGTAGCCCTTTTGGTGCCAATGCAGTATATTTCTTCTATGAGAAGAAGTACCATTAAAAGGCTCAGCCTGTTTTTCATAGCGTTTTTGATGTTGCTCCCGCTCTCGGCGGGAGGCTCTGTTGAGCAGTTGCTCGCATCCCCGACGGGTTCCCTGTTCTCAAGCGACCGTACCACAGACACGATCGCCAGCGACATGGCGTCGCTGGAACGGCTCTACCGCTACGTCGACTCCATCTACATCGAGGAGATCGACACCACCAAGATGTTCAACGACCTGGCGAGCGCACTCGTCGCGTCGTTGGACGACCCCTACTCCTTCTACGTCCCCCCCACGAAGGCGAAGGAGTACCAGGAGGGCACCTCCGGCGTCTACGGCGGCATCGGGACCTATTTGAGCAAACCCAGCCCGGAGAGCAAGGATCTCTCGGACCCCTCGACCTACATGATCACCATCGTCAGTCCCTTCCCCGGCTCCCCCGCCCAACGGGCCGGGCTCTTGGCCGGCGACCTCATCAGCCACATCGACGGGGAGGAGGTCGATGCCCTCAACAGCTATGAGGCGAGCAGCAAGCTCAAGGGAGATCCCAATACCTCGGTCACCGTGACCGTCTACCGCAGCGGGACCTCCTTCGACCTGACCTTGGTGCGTGAACGGATCACCACCCCCACGGTGGACAGCGGCGTCATCGAAGGCGATATCGGGTACATCATCTTGAGTGAATTCAGCCCCCAGACCGGGACACAGCTGCTTGAGCATGTGCGCAACCTCCAGGAGCAAGGAATCGTCGGCCTGATCATCGACGAGCGCAACAACAGCGGAGGCGCGGTCGACGGCGCGTTGCAGTCGGCCAACATCTTCCTTGATGAGGGGGCGAAGATCGTCACCATCCAGGCCCGCAAGGGAACCAAGCGGGACCAGCGCTACCTGGCCACCGGCAAGGCAATCTTCCCCTCCGACCTGCCCGTCGTCATCCTGATCAACGGCGGAGCGGCCTCCTCCGCTGAAATTTTCGCCGCGGCGATGCAGCAGAATGGACGAGCCACCTTGATCGGCAGCAAGACCTTCGGCAAGGGCATCGTGCAGGATGTCTTCCGCTTCGGAGAGGGCTTCGCCCAGGTGACCACCGCCCACTACTACACCCCCGAAGGGGAGAATATCCATGAGAAGGGCATCGAGCCGGACATCGCTGTCGACGACATCAAGATCGAGGACGAGGAGATCGGCGCCTACGAGCAGCTGATGAAGGAGAAGCTCGTCTCCACCTACGTCAAGGAGAACCCCGAGCCGAGCGAGGAGAATATCCGCCGCTTCGGCGCAACCTACGCCGAACGGGGAATCAGCGCCGATGTGCTGAACCTGTTGGTGCGCAACGAGTACCTCGCAAAGATGGAGTACGAAAAGCGGCCCATCGCCGATGCCACCTTCGATGCCCAGCTCAAGCGGGCCGTACAGTTCATCCGGACCGGCCAGTGAGACAATTCATCCTCCCCCAATCCTATGACGGAGCGGGGGATCTTGTCCTGAACGCCAAGGAGAGCCGCTACCTGACGCGGGTGCTGCGCCTCGGCGTCGGAGATGAGATCATCGCCCGCGACCGGGACGGGAAGACCCGGATGATGGCCATCACGGCATCGGAGGCGGGGATTTGCACCCTGAGCGCGTCAGAGAGTGGAGTGAACACCGACACGCTTCCCGCCTACCGAGGCCCCTCTGCCAACCTTGTGCTCATGCAGTGCCTGCTCAAGGGACGCAAGGAGGACGACGTGGTGCGCCAAGCAACCGAAATCGGGGTCACCTCGATCGTCCTGGTACAGAGCCGGCATTGCGTCCCCGATGCCAAAGAGCGGGGGACGGGGCGGATCGACCGGCTGAAGGCCAAGGTCCGCGAAGCGCTGCAACAGAGCGGTTCGGCGATTCCCACCCAACTGGAGGAGCGCATCATCCCGCTCCTTGAGCTCCCCGCCTGGTGGGCGGGCCGCGGAAAAGTCCTCTTCTTCCACCAAAGTGAACAGGATCAGCAGCAGAGCTTGTCGGCCATCGCAGGGGACATCGACATCGACGAGCCGGTGGGGGTCCTCATCGGACCGGAGGGTGGATTCAGCGATGAGGAGTGCCGCTTTCTCTCACAGAACGGCTTCATCCCCGTACTGCTCAAAACCAACGTGCTCCGCAGTGAAACTGCGGCGATCTACGCATTGTCGGCCCTCCAAGTCCTGCTGAACGATCGCAACTAAACCGATACACCTCTCTTGATGAGAGTAGTATTCCTCTTTTCTGGCTCTCATAGTGCTACTCAGGGAAAGACTCACATTATACTTCTCAGTCTTCGCCACCTGGTCTTCCTATACCCATGTGATAGAGGTGTGCCATGACTCTATTCATCCTGTCCGCCGACTGGCGTTTCAAGGAGAGGTTTAAACAACACTTTAGCCCAGCGTGTTTGCGGGGCTTCACGACCATCGCACGGACCGTCGCCGCCATCGAGCAGCAGTCCCCGGACCTGCTCATCGTCGACAGCCGGCTCAAGGAGGGATCGCACACCCTGCTCTTGCAGCAGCTTGAGCGTCTTGCCATCTGCTCGACCATCCTCCTCTGTGTCGAAGAGGAGGGGGAGACCCTCCCCACCCCCGAGACCTCCCTCTGTCTCTACGTCGTGCCGCGATCCGAGATGCGCGCCCAGAAGGTCTTTGAATACCTCGATCCGTGTGCCCGGGAAGCGTCCACCTATGAGGTGTGCGGACTCTTGGGAGAGAGCGAGATGATGGTGCGCCTGCGCAAGCAACTCTACGAATGGGGGCGAGCGGATTGCTCCATCCACCTCTACGGCGAGACCGGTACCGGCAAGGAGCTCGCTGCCCAATACCTCCACCGACTCAAGTACCCGTATCGCACCATGGTCTCCATCAACTGCTCCCTGCTCTGCGATGCGTTGGGCAAGTCGATGTTCTTCGGACACACCAAGGGTGCGTTCACCGATGGGACGATCGAGCTCAGCGGTCTCATCAAGGAGGCGGACGGAACGACGCTCTTTCTCGATGAGATCGAGAACTTGGCGCCGCACTTCCAAGCCTACCTGCTCCGTCTCTTGGAGACCGGGGAGTATCGTCGCTTGGGGGACACCGCGATCCATACCTCGCAATTTCGTCTCATCTCCGCCTCCAACGAACGGCTCGACCAGATGGTCGGTTCAGTGATTCGAAAGGACTTCCTCTATCGGGTGTGCGATGTGGTCATCACGCTCCCGCCGCTGAGGGAGCACATCTCGGACATCCCCACCTTGATCAAATCCCACCTCTCCTCACTGGGGGTACACAAAGGGGTCGACGCTTCCTCGCTCGACCTCTTGATGACGTATGATTGGCCGGGAAATGTCCGTGAGCTCTTCTCAGTCATCAGGAGGGCCTCGCTCATCAGCGGCGATGGGCCTGACATCCACATCGATGAGGCGGATCTGCTGGTCGCACCACACAACCCCTGGACCCCATAGGACCCTTTCATACGTGCACAAGAGAGGTGCTACGTTGGGACGATGTCTGAAGTCCGGAGCGGGTCAATCCACAAGTTCTCTCGGTAACAGCGCACGATTTCCGATCTCTGAATCTGGAGATAAGTATCGCCACACGGTTACTTACGTGGGTTTTCCCCGTCCTGTACAAGCTGTGGACAACTTGTTGACAAGTCGTTGATGGATGGTGAATATGTTATGCAGGAAACACGATGAATTCCTATAAAAACCTATATCGGTATTGCATTGAAATGATTGACCTGAGTGCTATACATCTTATTGTATTACAATGAGTTGTCATGATGGGCAAAAGTGTAGTCGCCTCTGGTGATACTCCGCTCGACTTCTTACATCGCCTGACAGAATGATTTTGCTGTACAACGGGTTGTGGATAAGCTGTGGACAACTTTTTGGACGACAGGCGGTTTCCCCGGTATTTATCGTCGCGTTATGGCGATACCCAAGCCTTCGAGCTTGGATGAAAGCGCCTCGTAGCCGCGCTCGATCTGATAGATATTTTGGATGATCGACTCTCCGTGGGCACAGGCGGCGGCGATGACCAGGGCCATCCCGGCCCGCACATCGGGGCTGGTGACCGTCGCCCCATAGAGGAGGGCGGGACCGTTCACCACCGCCCGATGGGGATCGCAGAGGATGATGTCCGCCCCCATGCGGATCAGGTAGTCGACAAAGTACATCCGCGACTCAAACATCTTCTCATGGATGAGGATCGAGCCGCTCATCTGTGTGGCGGCCACCGTGAGGATCGAGAGCAGGTCGGCGGGGAAGGCGGGCCACGGTCCGTCCGAGATCTTGGCGGTATGCCCGGCCACCTCCTTGGTGAGGATCCGACTCTGGTGGCGGCCGACCCAAATCGAGGAGGGCCCGTCGACGTCAAAGGTGATGCCGATGCGCTCGAAGCCGAGCTTGATCATCCGCAGATGCTCGACATCCACCCCGGTCAGCAACGCCTCCCCTCCGGTGGCGGCCGCCAAGCCGATGAACGACCCGGTCTCCATATAATCGCTGCCCAGGCGGAAGGAGCATCCGTGCAGGCGCGTTTGCCCGACGATCCTCAATCGGTTGGAACCGATGCCGTCGATGGGGCATCCCATCAAGGTCAGCATCGTGCAGAGGTCCTGCACGTGCGGCTCACACGCCGCATTGGTGATGATCGATTCACCCGCGGCCAGAGATGCGGCCATGATGACGTTCTCGGTGGCCGTCACCGATGCCTCATCCAGGAAGATGTCGCCCCCGATGAGCGGCAGCTGCTTCGCCCGAAGGGTGATGTGGTGGTCCTCGATGGTGAAGGAGGCGCCGAGGGCCGAGAGCCCCCAGAGGTGGGTATCGAGGCGCCTGAGGCCGATGACATCCCCTCCCGGCGGGGTCAGCGTCGCCTCGCCGACCGAGGTCAAGAGCGGTCCGAGCAGGAGGATGCTGCCCCTGATGGCCTCGACCAGGTCCCGGTCCAGGTCTCCGCTGCGCTCGCCGCTCTTGATGAGCCAGCTGTCCGCCCCGGCCTTGGTGACCGTCGAGCCCAACCGCTCCAGGAGGCCGATCATCACCCGCACATCCTCGATGTCGGGGACGTTGGAGAGGAGGACCTCCTCATCGGTGAGCAGCGTAGCCGCCAAGCACGGCAAGGCGGCGTTCTTGTTGCCGCTGATCCGTACCTCTCCGCTCGTCGCCCTGCCGCCTATGATCCGATACTCCGCCATGGCTGTATCTTAGCCGTGGGAACACGGGGAAGCAAGCTCTTGTTGAACTGGGGCGAAAGAGCCTGTAGAATGGGTGCATGGAGCAGAGAAGAAGATGATCTACGGCATCGGCAATCCCCTCATCGACATCATCGTCAACGTCGAGGAGGACGACTTGGTCGACCTTGGCATCCACAAGGGGACCATGGCGCTCATCAACGGTGAACGGATGGAAGAGTTGCTCGCCTTCAGCAGAGGCCGTACGGTCAGCTACTCATGCGGCGGCTCATGCCCCAATACGATCATCGCCCTCGCCTCCCTCGGCATCGATGTCACCATAGCCGGCAAGATCGGCTCTGATGAGAACGCCGCCATCTACCGCAGTCGGCTCAAGGAGCTTGGTGTCGGCGACGAGCTGGTGGAGACCGACGAGGAGCGCACCGGCTCGACGGTCATCCTCATCACCCCCGACAGCGAGCGGAGCATGAACACCTACCTGGGGGCCAACCGCCTCTACCAGGCCTCCGATGTCAACATCGACACGGTGGCGAAGGCGGACATCTTCCACTTCACCGGATACATGTGGGACACCGAGCGCCAGCAGGGGGCCATCATGCGCGCCCTCGAGGTCGCCAAGCAGAACAACACCCTCGTCAGCTTCGATGTGGCCGACCCCTTCGCCGTGGGTCGCTACCGCCAGGCCTTCCTCTCCTTGATCAGCGAGCAGTGCGACATCGTCTTCGCCAACCGCGAGGAGGCACGGATCCTCTTCGACAACTACGACCCGTACGAGTGCTGCCGCTCGATGGGGAAGCTCTGCCGCATCGCCATCGTGAAGAACGGCAAGAAGGGCTCGTTCATCAGCTGTGACGGGAAGGTCTCCTCGATCCCCGTCAAAGGTCCGGTGGTCCCCACCGACACCACCGGAGCCGGTGACGTCTACGCCGCTGGCTTCCTCTATGGGCTCCACCACCGCTATCCGGTGCGCGAGAGCGGCATCATCGCGAGCATCCTCGCAGGGGAGATCATCACCCAGCGCGGGGCCCAATTCAGTGAGCGGAAGAGCGCCGAGCTGAAGGCCTACTTCGAGTCCCACGCCTGGAGAGAGACCTGAGGGCACCGCGGCCCACAGAGCGCGACAATCTCTGCTCATCTTCCCTCCACCCCCTTGTCACCTTTTTGCCGGGGTGATAGCATACAGACCATGACGTCGATTTGATGGCCTCCCGGCTTGCAGGCGTCAATAAAGAAACTTGCTAAAAGGGGAGCACAACCGTCTGCCTTGCGTTCCCCCTTCCCAAGTTCAAAGGAAGGGTCCATGAGATCATCAGTATTTACCTCAGAGTCAGTCAGTGAAGGGCATCCGGACAAGGTCTGCGACCAGATCAGCGATGCGATCCTCGATGCGTGCCTCGCCCAAGACCCGAACAGCAGGGTCGCCTGTGAGGTGCTCGCCACCACCGGCCGCGTCATCGTGGCCGGGGAGATCACCACGGGTGCCCATCTAAACGTCGATGCCATCGTCCGGGATGTGGTCAAAGAGGTCGGGTACGACCGAAGGGAGGAGGGGTTCGCCTACCAGGACCTCGTGGTGACGAACCTCATCCACTCCCAGTCCG
>LVBF01000046.1 GCA_001604325.1 Spirochaetales bacterium Spiro_04 | reverse complement strand
GCAGGAGGTAGCTGGGAAGGCTTTGTCATTGAAAATCTCCTCGCCGCCGCCCCCGGCAGCACGCGCCCTTGGTATTATCGGACATCGGCCGGAGCTGAGATCGACGTAGTGCTCGAACTGCCATCGCAGGAGCGCTGGGCCATCGAGATCAAGCGGTCCAGCGCCCCTAAACTATCGCGAGGATTCCACCTGGGCTGCGCCGATCTGCAGGTCACACGCAAGCTGGTGGTACACCCCGGGAGCGAGTCCTTTCCGATGGGCGAAGGCATCGAGGCGATGACACTGGCCGACGCGATCGCCGCACTCCGAGCGATCAATGGGTAAACGTCCCCCACAAATCGCACGGAACCCAGACACCATCGATGCACCAAACGCCCACCGGCCCACCGCTCTCGTAGGCCCTTTTCACTCATTCACCATTCACTTTTCAATCTTCAAACCCGCCTCCCTGATTCGTTAGATTCGTGTAATTTGAGGAGGATCGGCCCCCACTGCTTCACTCTTCACTTTTCACCCTTCCCTCTTCTACCTCCCCTCTTCATTTTCTTTCCGTGCCCGTCCCCCATCCTCTAGCACGCTCCATTCGCCACCACGACACTTTAACTAAGGCGAACTGGTCTGCGTTGCCTAAGGATAACTCCGCGCAAGTGAAACAAGTTCGCTAATCCAGGCCAGCAAAGCGACGCCGAATGCGGAAAGTCCGCTACATATGAACACCCCAATCAAACCGATCTATGTGACACAGCCGCACCTCCCGCCCTTGGAGGAATTCGTCCCGTACCTTGAGCAGATTTGGGCGAACAAATGGCTGACCAATGCTGGCCCGTTCCACAACGAGCTAGAAGTCGCAATCGCGCGCCACCTCGATGTCCCCCACCTCTCGCTCTTCACCAATGGCACGATAGCGCTCGTTGTGGCATTGCAGGCGCTGCGCATCAGTGGGGAGGTGATCACCACTCCGTTCACCTTCGTGGCCACGACGCATTCGCTCCTGTGGAACGGCATCAAGCCTGTCTTTGTCGATATCGATCCGGCGACCTTCAACCTCGATCCGAACAAGATCGAGGCCGCGATTACGCCCCAGACGACGGCAATCATGCCGGTGCATTGTTACGGCAATCCCTGCGATATGGCGCGCATCGAGGCGATAGCCGACCGCTACGGGCTGAAGGTTATCTACGATGCTGCTCATGCCTTCGGGGTGCGGTACCGCGGCGACAGCATCGCCCGACATGGAGACCTGACCGTCCTGAGCTTTCACGCGACCAAGACCTACAATACCTTCGAAGGGGGCGCCATCGTCTCGCCCGACCCCAAGACCAAACAGCGGATCGACTACCTGAAGAACTTCGGCATCGCCGACGAGGTGACAGTGGTCGGTCCTGGAATCAATGGGAAGATGAACGAAGTCCAATCCGCATTTGGCCTGCTGCAATTGAAGCATCTGCCGGAGGGCCTTGCCCGGCGTCGGGAAGTCGACCGCCGCTATCGTCAAGCGCTTTGGAGTGTGCCCGGCCTCGAGATTCCCGTGGCCAATCCGGAGGTGGAGGGCAACTATTCGTACTTCCCGGTGCGGGTCGGCTCCGGCTTCAGGATGTCGCGCGATGCGCTCTACGAACGGATGCGCAGCGCCGGGGTGTTTGCCCGCCGCTATTTCTACCCGTTGGTCAGCCAAATGCCGATGTACCGGGGCCTCCCATCGGCGGCTCCGGAGCATCTGCCTATGGCGAGCCAAATCACTCAGGAGGTACTGTGCCTGCCGATCCATGCGGAGCTTGGGGAGGCGGAGCAGGAGCGCGTAATAACTATAATTAAGGGCTGATATGACTTGGCTCAACGAGAAACAGATCGCTTCGATGGGGTTTGCTGCGACAGGGAAGAATGTACTGCTATCCGACAGAGCCTCCTACTATAACTGTGCCGCTATTCGAATTGGTGACCATGTGAGAATAGACGACTTCTGCGTGATTTCGGCTGGTGCAGGAGGCATTAGCATCGGGTCCTATGTTCATGTCGCTGTCTTCTCATCACTCATCGGAGCGGGGCGCATCGTCCTTTCGGATTTCTGCAATATCTCGTCGCGAGTATCCCTGTATTCAAGCAATGACGATTATTCCGGTGTGGCGCTGACAAATCCCATGGTGCCCGATGATTTTACTGCGGTTCAGCATGCGGATATTGTTTTGGGGCGACACGTTATCATAGGTTCTGGCACTGTGGTGCTGCCTGGTGTTTCGGCTGGTGAGGGTGCCGCGATCGGGGCTTTGAGTTTGGTTAAGAATGATTGCGAAGCGTTTGGTATATACGCTGGTGTACCGGCAAAGTGGAAGCGCGCAAGAAGTCGCAACCTGCTCGAAGTCGAGCGCCGTTTCTTGCAGCAAGCGCGTTGAGTATGCCCCTCTGGCGGAATATTCTGGCGAACTACGTTGGGCAGGGGCTTGTTGCGCTGCTGACGCTGGTCATGGTTCCGGTTTATCTGCACTGGCTCGGTGCGGAATCCTACGGTCTTGTGGGTTTCTTCACCATGCTGCAGGCATGGTTCCAATTGCTGGATCTTGGACTTACGCCTACGCTGGCGCGGGAGCTTTCCCGCTGGAAGGCCGGAGCGGTCGATGGCAACCGGATGGCCAGCATGGTTCGTGCGCTCGAATGGGTGTTTGCCTCGCTTGGGGTAGTCTCGGCCATTGCGTTGGGGCTGGCAGCCGAATCGATCGCGCATGGTTGGCTCAAGACACAAAGTATTCCTGCTAGCGAGCTGGGTTCGTGCTTGTGGTCGATGGCTGGCATGATCGCCGTCCGCTGGTTGATAGGCCTCTATCGAGGCGGTCTTGGCGGAATGGAGCGCATGGTCGCGCTCAATGTGTCCGGTGTGACTCTGGCGGGCATGCGAGCAGCGGGGGGCTGGGCTTTGCTGGCGTTTTGGACGACGCGCCCGTCCGTCTTTTTCCTGTGGCAGCTGATCATGATGCTGATGGACCTGCTTGTATCGGCATGGTTGTTCTATCGTGCGTTTCCGTTGCGTGCGGTGCAGCTCTGGCCCGCATGGCGTAGTCTCGATGGCTTGTGGCGGATGGCTGGAAGTATGGCATTCCTGGCCGGGTTATGGGTGGTGATCTGCCAGACTGATAAGCTCGTGTTGTCATGGATGCTGGATCTGCGCGCCTACGGCTGCTTCATGGTCGCCGTGACGCTCGCCGGGGGGATCACGCAGCTGGCGGCTCCATTGAGCCAATCCCTCCAACCCCGATTCTCGATGTTGGCCGCTGCAGCGGACCGCGAGCCGTTGATCCGGTTGTACCGTGCCAGCACCCAGATATGCAGCGCCTCGGTGTTAGGCGTTGCAGGTGCGCTGACGTGCTATGCGAACCCCTTGTTGGCTGCCTGGACCGGCAACGCGGAGGTCGCCCGGCAAGCATCTCAAGTGCTCCCGTTGTACGCGATCGGCAACGCAGTCGTCGTGCTGCTCGGCCTGGCTTTCGCCGTCCAGTTTGCACTGGGTTGCACGCGCTGGCATGTGATCGGAAACTGTTTGTTCGGTGTCATCTGGGTGCCCGGTGTGTACATCGCCTCCGAGTGGGCGGGGGCGGTTGGGGCCGGCTGGGTCTGGCTGGGCGGCAATCTCGCATTCTTGATCTTATGGGTGCCCTATGTGCATCGGCGGATTTTGCCGGAGTTGTGGTGGCGGTGGATAGTGGGCGACGTGGGCGCTCCCGCACTGGCTGTGCTGGTCGGCTTGTTCGCACTGGGGCGGGTCAGCATTCCAGCTGCTGGTCGGATCGAGACATTGGCGATGATCGGCGGCCTCGCCGTTGTACCTGCGCTGGCAGGCCTGTTGGTCGGCAAGGAGTCCCGCGGGATGGTCGTCGCAGTTCTGAGGCGTTTTCACTTGGCTCCCGTCGTCCGATGACCGAAACACGAACCACATGATCGGCGCTCTGACATGGAAACTCCGACGTGCCTATGCGCGGCTGCCCATCGGGGCGGCCTGCAGATGCTGTCTGTGCGGTGCCCGAGTACGCCGCTTCCTGCCGTATCGCGGCGGGTGGCGCGCCGCTCCTGCTGCGATGCGCGCATTGCGTGTTATCGGCAGCGATCTAGACCATTTCGCCTGCCCGCGGTGCGGTTGCCATGACCGGGAGCGGCATTTGTGGCTATATATGAATAAGTACGGACTCTTGGAGCGTATGCGAGGCGCGGTGCTCCTGCACTTCGCGCCAGAGTTGGCACTTACGACCGTCTTGGCCCATGCAGGGCTTTCGCGCCACGTTATGGCCGATCTCTACCCTTCCCGCCCTGAAATAGTGCAGATGGACATGCTCTCTACCGGACTCGCCAATTCGTCGTTCGATTTTGTCATGGCCAACCATGTCATGGAGCATGTCGACGACGACATGACTGCGCTAAGGGAGCTGCGCCGTGTGCTAAAGCCAGGTGGGCTCGCCATTCTGCAAACGCCCTACAGCGATGTGCTGGAGCGCACCTTTGCCGACCCTGGCATACGAACACCAGAGCAGAGATTAGAATTGTACGGACAAGAAGACCATGTGCGTCTATATGGTCGGGATATTTTCGATCGCTTTGCATCAGCCGGCTTTGCATCGCGGGCAGCACGCCATGCAGATGCCTTGCCAGACGTGGAGGCTCCGAAGTTTGGGGTGAACCCAAGCGAGCCTTTCTTCCTATTTGAGGCTATCGAGAATAGGAGCTTCAAGTAATGCCCAAAGTCAGCGTAGTCATGCCCTCCTATAACCACGCACCGTATGTGCGTGAGGCGGTAGAGAGCGTACTGAAACAATCATATTCTGATCTAGAGCTTATCATCACTGATGATGGTTCAATCGATGGCACAGCGGACATAGTCCGAAGCTTCACAGATCCGCGCGTCCGGTTCCACGCATTCGAGCGGAACCAAGGGGCGTGCATCGCCATGAACGATGCGATCAACCGCTCGTCCGGCGAATATGTCGCAGTATTGAACTCCGACGACTATTTTCTCCCAGGGAAGATTGAGCGCCAGGTGGCCTTTCTCGATGCTCATCGAGAGATAGGCGCTGTGTTCGGGCTCCCTGAGTTTGTCGACGAGCATGGGGTAACGGTGACGAATCGGACGCATCCATTCGCAGGAACCTTTACGGCAATTAACCGATCACGCAGAGAATGGCTGCGACATTTCTTCGCTCATGGGAACTGCTTGTGCCATCCGACTGTGATGATAAGGCGCAAGTGTTACGACGCGATTGGACTATTCGACCCGCTGCTGATGCAGCTACCAGACTTCGACTTATGGATCCGACTGTGTCTAAAGTACGATATACATATCCTCCAAGAAAAGCTCACTGCATTCCGCATACTCGTCAGCGATAGAAACGTGAGCGCTCCAGCCCCCGCAGTTTCTGCACGCAGCGCTTGGGAACTTGTCAGCGTACTCAATCACTACAGCGAGGTCCCCGAACTGGAGCTCAAAGAGATCTTCTCCGACCTAACAACGATCCAAGAAATTCCGGCATCATTGGCCATCGCAATGGAAGCGCTCCGAATTGACCGGCCAGGGTATCGGCAATATGGCCTTGGACTCATACGCGAATGCTTGCGCCAACAACCCGGTGCATTACCCTACAAGAATTATTTCCGGCTTGTCGGGGAAACCGATCCGTATGCCACACGTTTTTCGTGGCGTCCTTTCGAGTACCTAGTGCGTTCTGCTCCCTTTAAGGTTCTGCGCTCATACACGAGTAAGTTGCAGCGCTACTTTCGCCGGCATCGATGATGGCGTGAACGCATGCGTACTAAGGGCATCCTCAATGCACACAGTTTCGATTATTATCGTTAACTATAAGACTCCAGAGCTGGTCTGCGATTGCATTAGGTCAGTGGAGACTCATGTGACCATACCGCACGAGATCATCGTGGTCGAGAGTGCTCCAGAGGCCCCGCTGACCAAGCCTCCCATAACGCAGCAAACAAAATTCACGCATATCCCAACAAAACGACGGCGCGGTTTTGGGGAGGCGAATAACGTGGGGGCCTCATCCGCCAAAGGAGATTATCTCTGGCTCCTAAACTCCGACACCCTCGTCCCCAATGGGCGCGTCAACAGCCTATTTTCCCTCATGGACGAGCACCCCGAGCTCGGGCTGGTGACGCCAGTCTTGTTCAACGACCAGGAGCTGCACCAACGGCAATCCGACTTCTACGGATACTTTCAGCGATTTCGCACCCTGCTAACGCGAACGCTACGGCCCAATATTGAATGGGACGCGGCTGAACTTCCAGAATTCATCGCAAGCGAGCAGATCACAGCAGCGGCGATGATCATACGGGCCGAACTCTTCCGAAAACTAGGGGGATTCGACGAACGTTACTTCATGTACATGGAGGACGATGATCTGTGTTACCGAGCCCATCAGATCGGGGCGGGCACGGCCATCGCCACTCGCGCTGCGATCGTGCACCTACAAGGGAGAAGCATCGCCTACTCGCGTGAGCGAAAACGCTACTACTACACCTCGCAGCGCCTCTTCTGGGAAACCCACTATGGATGGTGGCCGGCATCACTCATGAGATTGCTGCGAATCCCTTTACGACTATTAAAGGGATGATCCATGAGCGACTCCCCACACAAGCAGGTCCCTATTATCGCGGTCGATGTCCGCATGGCTCAACATTCCGGTATCGGACGCTATATCCGGGAAACCATGCCACGGGTTCGGACCAGATTGCCCGAGGTTTGCTGGCGCTGGGTCGGCCAGGCCCCTGCGGACTGGATGCAACTGACAACCCCTCAGACCGAATTCCGCGAATGGGCAGCGCCAGCCTATTCATGGCGTGAACATCTCTCCACACCACCTGCCTTAGCCGAAGCCTCAGTCCGCTGGATTCCGCACTACAATGTCACGACCGGAGGCCGGGCCCGGTTGATGGTCACTGTACACGATTTGTTGCCACTGCGCTTTACCGGCAATGGTCGGGCGCAAATCCGTGCATGGTTATTTCGCGCCTATCTGCGCCGCATCCGCCGAACTGCCGCGAGAGTGTGCGTCAACTCGCAATTCACGGCGGCGGAGCTCGCCTCGCTCGGGCAGATACCAACAGAGCGAATTCAAGTTACGCCACTGGCCGCAGACCCGACCCGATTTGGCACATCAACACCGCTAAAAGACACCAACATCGGCTTCGTTTTTCTCGGCAACCTCAAGCCCCACAAAAATCTGGAAACACTGCTCGCCGCATGGGAACAAGTCGCCTCCCTGGTTCCAGGTCGCCTTCTTATCGTAGGACAACGAACTGGCTTTTTTACGACTGACACCCGTAGCCAGCGAAGGATCGATCACATGGGCGAGCGTGTACAATTTACAGGAGCAATTGACGATCAGGCGCTCGGGTTACTTTTGCGACAGGCTACAGCGATGGTTTTACCTTCGCTCTACGAAGGGTTCGGCCTACCGGTGCTCGAAGCAATGTCCGTGGGGTGCCCCGTAATCGCAGCAAACGCAGGCGCCTTACCTGAGGTTGGAGGCGCGGCCGCCCTCTATTTCCCGCCCCAAGATACTACCGCACTGGCCGGACAAATGTTGCGCACAGGAAGGGATGAAGCACTTCGAGCGCAACTGCGACAAGCGGGGCTCGCGCGGGCATCTCTTTTCACTTGGGATAAAACTGCGGAGCTGACAGCACAGGCGCTGCGCCAGGTGCTGGATCAGGTTTGATCACTTCATCCGCTCCAATACGCAGGCATAGTTCTGGCAAAACGGATTGAGTGCCCACGTGAGCATAGCGTCCAGGATATCGACGCAACACGCCAGCCAGCGCGAACGACGTCCTGCCGGAAACGATGTGAAAACATTCCTCGGGAGCGCATTGTAGCGTCGCATCTCCAGTACCCGGAAGCCGGCCGCGGCGGCAAGACGAAGGATATCCTTCTTCGTATATCTGTAGGCGTGGTGATGTCGTGACCGAAACACCGTCGTCAGCGCCTCGATCCAGCTCAGTCGGTTGGGAAAATGAAAGCAGAAAAACAAGCCGTTTGGACGCAGCACACGGCCAATTTCCCGCAGGCTTTCCAGTTCGTCGCCACCGAACTCGCGGACGTGTTCGAGCACACCGATACTAAACACGGCATCAAACGTGGCATCGGCATAGGGCAACTTCACCGGCTCCGATTCACTCCCAGCCGAATAGACCACCGGGCGATCTGATCGTGATTGGAGATGGCGAATTATCGGCGCAGGCGGCCCAAACGCATACGAGTCCACCCGATGCCCCATCTGCCAGAGGAAATAGCTGAAGTGCCCGTTGCCGCAGCCCCAATCCAGCACCCGTCCTGGCTCAGCAAGAAACCGTTGGGTTTGCGCGTACGGCA
>LVBF01000045.1 GCA_001604325.1 Spirochaetales bacterium Spiro_04 | reverse complement strand
ACCGTGAACTGCGCGGCCCTCCCTCCCTCCCTGATCGAGACCGAGCTCTTCGGCTACGAGCAGGGTGCCTTCACCGGTGCCCAGAAGACCCGCAAGGGGAGATTCGAGGAAGCACAGGGGGGTACGCTCTTCCTCGATGAGATCGGCCTCATCCCCCTCGAGGTGCAGGAGAAGATCCTCCGCGTCGTCGAGTACGGCACCTATGAGCGGGTCGGCTCCTCGGTCACCCATGAGGTGAACGTCAGGATCATCGGAGCCACCAACGCCGACCTGCCGACCCTCTGCCGCGAGGGCAAGTTCAAGGAGGATCTGCTCGATCGCCTCTCCTTCGAGGTGCTCTTCCTGCCGCCGCTTCGTGAGCGTGGGGAGGATATTCTCCTCTTGGCCACCTACTTCGCCAACAAGATGGCGCTGGAGTGCGGGCGGGAAGCGACCATCAGGTTCAGCCAAGAGGTCAAGGAGCAGCTCTCCGCCTACCCGTGGCCCGGCAATGTGCGTGAGCTGAAGAACGTCGTCGAGCGCGCCGTCTACCGCAGCGACGAGCAGCTCATCTCGGTTCTGCAGTTCGACCCCTTCAAGAACCCCTTCTCCGACATCGAACACACACGCGACGATGCGGCGCCGATCGACCTCTCCCGCTTCGAGGAGGCGAAGGTAGACGTCGAGGTGCGCTACCTCAAGGAGGCGCTTCGGGCAGGGGGAGGGAATCAGAAGGAGGCGGCCAGGATGCTGGGCCTGACCTACGACCAACTGCGCGGCCTCTACCGCAAGCACCAGGAGCGCCTACAAGAAGAGAGGGCAGAGTGACTGCCCTCCCGTATCGTCCATGATTATGTTCAATTTCGAGGCAAGATCATGGCAAGGGCCAGATAGATGACGGCCATTGGCAAAAACCCGAACTTGAAGAGGAGAACGGCATAGGTGATCCGGAGCAACAGGACCGGAAGCCCGCTCTTGTTGGCAAGCAACGAACAGACGCCGAGCAGCAACGGTTGAGCCCCTCTCTCCTCATCGCGGTCCATCATTTCGCCTCCTCCTTCTTCTCTTCCTTCTTCTTTTTGGCGCTGGCGGCGGCCTTGAGTGTGGCAAGCTCCTCTTCGATGGCTGCATCGCTCTCCATCTTGGCAAACTCATCAGCGCTCGAGACCGTGCCGTGGAACCCGGCCATCTGGGCATCGGCCTCCATCCGCTCGATCTTGCTCTCCAGCTCGCTGAACTTGGCGGCGATCTCGGCGCTGTCGCTCTTCTTCAGCGTCTGGGCCACCTCGCTCTTCTCCTTGGCGCTCTTGGCACGGTGGACGAGAATCTGACGCTTCTCCTTCACCTCGGCAAGCTTGTCGGCGATCTGGGCCATCTGGGTGCTCTGACTGGCCAGGATGGCAGAGAGGTTCTCCTCCTGGGCCTTGATCTGCTCAATCTGGGCGAGGGCTTGCTTCTTGGCCACCAGCGCTTCGCGGGCCAACGCCTCACGGTCGTTGGCAACGGCAAGCTTCGCCCGCTCGTCCCATCGCTGGGCACTGGCCTCGAGATCCTTTCTCTGCCGTGAGAGCGAGGCGAGCTCGCCCTTGCGCTCCGCCATCGAGGCGCGTGCCTTGTCTTGGGTCTCCTCAAGTTCCCGGATCATGAGGCCGATCATCTTCTCGGGGTCCTCGATCCGGTCGAGGGCGCTGTTGATGTTTGCAGAAAAGATGTCTTTGATTCGTTTGATCATTCGCATTGGATACTCCTTGCTGCCGTCTCCGGCACCTGTGTGTGTATTGACACTCATCCTAATGCAAAAGATGTGCCAACTCTGAAATTCCCCGTATCATACCGCTTTTTCATCGGTATTTTCCCCACATATGAGACAAAGTGGTAATTTTTACCATGGGTGGTCGTCAATAATACCAAATGCCAGAGCTTGTACGCCTCTATCCAAGTGTGTAGACTGAAGGACATGAGTACCCTCTACCTGGTGGCTACCCCCATCGGCAACCTTGGCGACATCACCTACCGAGCCATAGAGACGCTGAAGAGCGTCTCCGTCATCGCCTGTGAGGATACCCGGCACACCCAGCAGCTCCTCACCCACTATGGGATCTCCAAGCGCCTGATCGCCACCCACGCCCACAACGAGGAGGCCTCGGCGAAAGGAATCATCGCGATGTTGGCAGAGGGGCAGACGGTCGCCTTCGTCAGCGATGCCGGGACCCCCGCCCTCAGCGACCCGGGCAGCCGACTGGTACAGGCGGTGCGGGACGCGGGGTTCTCGGTCGTCCCGATCCCCGGTCCCTCGGCGTTCACCGCCTTGGTCAGTGTCGCCGGCTTGGTGGGCAAGAGCATCACGTTCGAGGGCTTCCTCTCCCCCAAGAGCGGGAGGCGGAGAGCGCGCCTTGCCACGCTCTTGGAGCGCGGTGAGGCCTTCGTCATCTACGAAAGCCCCTTCCGGGTGGTCAAGACCCTCGCCGAGCTTTCCGATCTCGCTCCGCTGAGGAGGGTGGTCGTCGGTCGGGAGATGACCAAGAAGTTCGAGGAGTACATCACCGGGAGTGCGGCCGAGGTGGCGGCCCAGCTGGCCGCGCGTGAGACGGTAAAGGGGGAATTCGCCCTCTTGGTGGGGGCGACGGGCGATGATGACGATACGTAAGCTCGCCTCGATGAAGGGGCGCAGCCGACTGCGCAAGATCGCCCTGCTCTTCAGGCAGTGCAGTGTATCGGGGTGTGATCCCCACTACCTCGCATCCTTGGTTGCCTTGGCAGAGGAGACTGTGGGAGAGGTGCTCGACTCTGACTATGACACGGCATTTCTCACCCATCTCATCGATGGCACGCACGAGGGAGACCGACTCTCACTCGCGCTGCTTGATGCCTACTATCTGCTGTCGGCCGCCCTCGGGGAGACGGTGGCCGACTGGGATTGGGAGGATGAGGAGGGAGCGCTTGACCAGGGACGGCGCATCATCCTCGATCGCTACCTCATCCTCGACCGCATCCGCAGCCCATACAACGTCGGCTCGATCTTTCGAAACGCCGATGCCTTCGCCGTCAAGAGAATCTTCCTCATCGAAGGGAGCGCCGATCCGGAGCACAACAGGGCGCTGCGTACCAGCCGGGGGACCGTGGCCACCGTCGACCATGAGGTGGTCACCGAGGATCGACTTTTCGAGATCGTGCGTGCCTTGGCCCTGCCGCTCTTCGCGCTGGAGAGCGGGGGAGTGGACATCACGACCTTTCCCTTCCCCGAGGCGGGGATCGCGGTCATCGGAGGGGAGGAGGTGGGGGTGACCCCGTCCCTGCTCAGGCTCTGTGACGCGTCGCTCGGACGGGCGACCATCATGATGGGCGGGACGAAGGGCTCGCTCAACGTCGCTTCGGCCTCGGCGATCATGCTACAGCGGTGGTATACGTCATGAGAAAGAGCCTCAACGCCGAAGAAAACTACATCCGCATGACCGAGCAGCCGGTACGGAGCCTGATCCTGCAGCTGGCGACCCCGACGATCATCAGCATGCTCATCACCTCCTTCTACAACATGACCGACACGATCTTCGTCAGCCGTCTGGGGACGGAGAACAGTGCGGCGGTCGGGATCGTCTACTCGATCATGAGCATCATCCAGGCCATCGGGCTGACCCTCGGCCAGGGATCGGCCAACACGGTGAGCCGCCTCTTGGGGGAGAAGCGGAGGAGGGAGGCCAATGAGCTCTTCAGCACCGCCTTCTTCACCTCGTTGACCATAGCCCTGCTCTTCGCCATCGTCGCCTTGACCTTCAAGGAGCGCTTTGTCCGCTTCCTCGGGGCGACAGAGACCATCGCCCCGTATGCAGAGGAGTATGCTTCCATCATCCTCATCGGGGCACCGTGGATGGCGGTCAGCTATACGATGAACAACAACCTGCGCAGTGAGGGGAAGGCATACCTGGGGATGATCGGGATGAGCAGTGGGGCGATCCTCAACGTCATCCTCGACCCGATTCTGATCTTCGGCTTCAAGATGGGCATCGCGGGGGCGGCGTGGGCGACGATCATCAGCCAGTTCGTCTCCTTCATCATCCTGACCAGCCACTTCATCTCCAAACGGAGCAACCTCACCCTCTCTCTCCGTCTCTTTCGCCTGCGGTGGTGGATCTACCGCTCGATCATCGTCATCGGCTCGCCGTCGCTCATCCGCAGCCTCATGCACACCGTGGCCGCCATCGCGATGAACGTCTTCGCCGCTCCCTTCGGTGATGAGGCCATCGCGGCGATGTCCATCACCACCCGCGTCATGCAGTTCCTCAACTCCGCCCTCATCGGCTTTGGCCAGGGGATGCAACCGGTCGCCGGCTTCTCGTGGGGGGCCAAGCGCTACGACCGCCTTCGGGAGGCTTTCCTCTTCTGCACCCGCACCGCCGTCATCGCCTTCCTCTTCATCGCGGCGGTCTGCTTTGCCGGGGCGCGTGCCATCATGTTGCTCTTCCTCAAGGACCCGGTGGTCGTCGCCATCGGGACGACGGCGATCCGGGCCCAGTGTGTGCTCTTGCCCGTCACGGCCTTCAATACGCTCGGGGGGATGATCTTTCAGTCGACCGGCCACGGAAAGACCAGTTCGATCCTCGCCCTGGTTCGCCAAGGGGTCTTCTTTGTCCCGCTGGTGGCGCTGCTCAGCCGCACCATCGGCCTCTTCGGCCTCCAGACAGCCCAACCGTGTGCCGATCTGCTGACCTGTGCACTGACGCTCCTCTATGTCATTCCGTTCATGCGGCGGCTGAAACGTCTAGTTACGGTTGGCTGAGACCGCCTGGTGCATCTTCTTGAGCCGCTCCTCGATGGCGTGGTTGAAGTTGCCCGCCGAGTAGTTGCCCTTGGCGTTGCGGATGCCGGCCGGCCGGTCGGTGAGCAGGGCCATCCCCTCATCAATGGTGCGGATGGCCCAGATGAAGAAGCGCTTCTCCTCGATGGCTGCGATGACTTCACCGCTGAGGATGAGGTTGCGCACGTTCTGGATGGGGATGATGACCCCCTGCCGTCCGGTGAGGCCGGTGGTGACGCAGGTGCGGAAGAAGCCCTCGATCTTCTCGTTGATGCCCCCCACCGGTTGGATCATCCCCATCTGGTTGACCGATCCGGTCACGGCGATGTCCTGCCGTATCGGGAGCTCGCCGATGGCGGAGAGCAGGGCGTAGAGCTCGCTTGAGGAGGCGCTGTCCCCGTCGACTTCGGCGTAGGACTGCTCGAAGGCGATGCCGGCGTAGATCGAGAGGGGGAAATTGCGTGCATAGTGCTTGCGCAGGTACCCCTCGAGGATGAGGAGGCCCTTGTCGTGGATCTCCCCGCTGAGGCCCGCCTCATGCTCGATGTTGACGATGCCCTCGCTGCCGGGGGCGACGGTGCAGCTGATCACCGTCGGGGTTCCAAAGGAGACCGCCCCCCGGTCCATCACGGCAAGGCCGTTGACCACCCCGACCCTCGTCCCGCTGAGGCTGATGATCATCTCCCCGCTCTTGATCTCCTCGTTGATCCGGCTCTCGCTGATCGAGGCGGCGTAGTCGCGCTCATCGTTCACCGTGAGGATCAAGGGACCGTCGATGATGGAAACACCATGGCTCTTGGCCCACCAGTGGGCCTCCTCGAGCAGGTCGTAGAGCACCGAGAAGTGGGTGGTCAGGTGGTCGCGTGACTCCACGTACCAGGCGCTGTAGCGCAAGAGCTCGGCCAGTGCGCTGTCGGTGACCTCAAAGAGGGCGTGCTCCTCCCGGTAGCGAAGGACGTTGGCGATGGTCTGGGCGATGGAGAGGTCGTTTTTCTCCATCTGGTAGTCGAATTGGGCGCTGACCTTGAAGAGGGAGAGGAAGCGGTCATCCTCCTCGCTGAGCATGTCGTAGGTCTCCTCGCTGCCGATGAGGATCACCTTGACCGGCAGGGGGGCCATCTGGGGGCGGATCGGGCTTCCCTTGATCTCCCCTCGGGGGCTGATGCCCCCCTCGATGGCCAGCTCATTGGCATCGATGTATCGCTTGAGCGCCTCCCAGAGTCCTTTCTCAGCGAGCAGGTCCTCTGCATCGATGACGATGCAGCCGCCGCTTGCAGCCAGAAGAGAGCCGGCGTGCAGGCCGAGGTGGGCGTGCTTCTCCTTGCCATCGATGGAGCCGAAGAGGTTGGTGTGGGAGGGGTGCCCCTCGATGATGAGCGGCTGTCTCTTCGTATGGGTGTGGTTGACCACGAGGTTCGCCAGGTACTTGGTGGCAAGGGCCTGCCCCTTGACGGCTTCCGTGTCGAGGTGGTCGATCTGCTTGGAGAGGCGGGTCATCTCAGAGCGGAGGCCATTGAAATACTCCGTCTGCTGCGGGAAGGAGAAGGAGTGGGCGAGTTGGTCGACGAGTGCGTGGGCACGGGGAAGGAAGTCATCCTTGGCTGCGATCAGGCAGAGGAGATCCTGGGTGAAGCTGTAGAGCTCGTCGACGAGGCGCTCCCCGTCACCCGGGTCCAGGGTGAGGAGCATCGGACTATCGGGTTGGCCGAAGTTGTAGACATAGAGGATGTCTCGAAGCGAGGAGGTGTCCCCCTCCATCGAGGCGATGGTATGCTGTACCGCCTTGTGGCGTCCGCTTCCGCTGTCGCCGCTGACGAAGATATTGTATCCGCTCTTGGGGATGCTGAGACCCAGCTCGAGGCTCCGTAGCGCCCGCGGCTGGCCGACGACCACTTCGTTGCTGCCCACCCGCTTGCAGCGTTCGATGGTGGCTAGGTCGAAGTCGAAGCGCACCTCCTCAGCACTCAGCGGTTTCACTCTGCTTTGTTGTTCGGACATGATCGAACTATAGGTGGTGGAATAATTGGTGTCAACTCTCTATACTGAGGCCATGAAACAGCACGACCTTGTCTCCTATCTTGATTCATATCTGCAAATTGCCTCCTTCGCCCCCATCGACTACAGCCTCAATGGGCTGGTGGTGTCCACCCCTGACGAGAAGGAGGTGCGCACCATCGCCGTCGCGGTGGATGCATCACTCTCGACCTTTGAGAAGGCCATCGAGGAGCGCTGTGATTTCCTGATCGTCCACCATGGCCTCTTCTGGGGCGCCCCGATCGCCATCACCGAGGCACACTACCGCAGGGTGAAGGCGTTGATGGAGTCGGCAACAACGCCCAGATGGCCCTGGCCCTGGAGCTTGAGGAGATCGAGCCCTTCTCCCCCTACAAGGGGGTTCCCATCGGGGTTCGGGGGCGCTTTACAGAGGAGCGGGACACGGCGTGGGTCTGTGATCGCCTCGGCTTTGCGGACGCGACGGTGCTGCCCTTGGGCAAGCGCAGCTGCTCCTCCGTCGGCATCGTCAGCGGTGGGGGCAGTGATGACCTCTCTGATGCGATCGCCTTGGGCTTGGATCTCTTCATCACCGGGGAGGTGAAGCACCAGGCCTACCACGAGGCCTTGGAGGCGCACACCACCGTCATCGCCGGTGGGCACTACGATACCGAGGTCTTCGGGGTGCGCTCGCTCGGTGAGCACCTGGGCACGCGCTTCGCGCTCGATGTGCGCTTCATTGCCAATCCGACCGGCCTGTAGTACCATCACCTCATGCACAAGAACCTCAAGCGGCGACTGACCCCTTTTGCGCTGACACTCCTGGTTGTCCTCGTCGACCAACTCACCAAGGCGTGGGTTGTTGCCTCCATCGCGGAGAATACCGTTGGGTACCGGTATTTGGGTGATTTTCTCGCCATCGTCCACGTGCGCAACACCGCCATCGCCTTCAGCATGGGGGTGAGTCTTCCCGCGGTGGTGAAGATCCTCGTCTTCATCATCCTGCCCTTGCTCTTGGTCGGCGCAGTGATTATCCTAATGGTGAGTGGCAAAGTGGCCGCCACAGGACCGTATCGGTGGATCCTCGCCCTCTTTTTGGGGGGTGGGATCGGCAACCTCATCGACCGGATCTTCCGCTCCTTCCGGGTGGTGGACTTCATCAGCGTGAAGGTCTATGGCTTTCTGGGATTCGAGCGATGGCCGACCTTCAACGTCGCCGATGCGTCGCTGGTGGTCAGCGGCATCCTCTTGGCTGCCTTCCTGATGTTCGACAAAGGAGACGAAACAAATGTCTAAACGTACCAATACCATCCTCTTCATGCTTGCCGCCACGGTGGTCAACATCCTCTTGATGATGATTATCTTCGTCATCTGCTTCATCCTGCTCACCCGGTTCGTCGATCCGGAGAGTTCGCTCGTCCCCCTCTACCTGGGCCTGACCTTCCTCGTGTC
>LVBF01000044.1 GCA_001604325.1 Spirochaetales bacterium Spiro_04 | reverse complement strand
TGGAGCGGGCATGGCTTTTGATCAGGGGGAAGGTCAGCTTCACCTGGGAGGGAGGCAGTGCGGTCGGGGAGCGTCGTTCATGCATCGATGAGTCCGCCGTCGCCCTCCATGCACCCGCTTCCGCCGCCATCGAGATCGAGGCGTTGGAGGAGAGTGAAATGGCCGTCGAACGCTGTCGAAATGCCACCGACTTTGCTGTGCGCTTCTACGACAAGGATGATGTGAAGAGCGAGATCTTCGGCGCCGGGGTGCTCTCTGAGGCGAGCAACCGGACCGTCCGGACGGTCTTTGACGGGGAGAGCGCCCCGTACTCGAACATGGTGCTCGGTGAGGTGATCAACCACCCGGGACGCTGGTCGAGCTATCCGCCGCACGACCATCCGCACCCGGAGATCTACCACTACCGCTTCTTCCCCTCCCAGGGCTTCGGTGTCTCGGTCCTCGACGAGGACGCCTTCGTCGTCCACGACGGGGATACGTCGATGATCAAGCCTGATACGACACACTCCCAGGTCGCCGCCCCGGGGTATGCGATGTACTACATCTGGATGATCCCCCATCTGGAGGGCGACCGATGGCTGCCCACGACCCGCTACTACCGAGCCGAGCACACCTGGATGCTGGACAAGGATGTGAAGATCTGGCCGGAGATCCCCGCTGATCTGTGACGTGGACCCGGGAGAATAATACAAGAAGAGCCGAAGGGAAATCCCTTCGGCTCGTTGTTGTCAAATCCCCGCTTTCTCGCGGATGTAGGCTCTCGCTTTGAGCGCATACTCCAGGGGATTGGCCAGTGCCGGGTCCTGTTCGGCCTCGACGACCCACCACCCCTCGTAGCCGGACTCCTTGATGATCGTGAAGATCGGCGCAAAGTCGATGCAGCCGTCGCCGGGGACGGTGAAGACCCCCTCTTTGACGCTCTTGAGGAAGGACCACTTGGAGGCGGTCGCCTCTTCGAGCTTCTGCTTCCGTACATCCTTGAGGTGGACGTGCCGGATGCGGGGCAGCCACTTCTTCAAGACGGCGATCTCATCCTCCCCGCTGAAGACGAGGTGCCCGGTGTCGTAGAGGAGGCCGACGAGCTCGCTGTCGGTCTCTTCCATCAAGCGATCGATCTCCGCCGCCGTCTGCACTCCGGTGCCCATGTGGTGGTGGTAGGTGAGGACCATCCCCATCTCGCGTGCCTTTGCCCCCAGCTTGTTCAAGCCGTCGGTGAGTTTGGCCCACTCCTCTTCGCTGTTGACCGGCTTGGCATCGAAGACCGGCAGGTCCTGGCGGCCCTGGATCGAGTTGCCCTGCTCGGCGACCCCGACGACCGTCGCGCCCATCGTCTTGAGGAAGGTGCAGTGCTCGATGAAGTCACGCTCGACTTCGGCGTACGGCTTCGTCGTCAAGAACGTACTGAACCAGGCGTTGCAGATCTGCAGGCCACGCATCTCAAGCGCCCGCTTGAGGACGGCGGTGTCGCGCGGGTACTTGTTGCCGACCTCGCTGCCCGTGAACCCCGCGAGCGCCATCTCACTGACACACTGCTCGAAGGGAATCTCCCCGCCGAGCTCCGGAAGATCGTCGTTCGTCCACCCGATCGGTGCGATCGCCAATTTGATCGTGTTTTTCTCCATGTCACCCCCCCCTAGAATTTCCTGGTCTTTGCAATGTCGTCCTGCAGCTCGCCCCACGCCTCGACGACCGCCGGGTTGTTCGATACCTCGGCGGTCCCGACGCGCCACCAACTCTCGTATCCGTTGGTCATCGATTTGGGTGCGACCTTGCAGTCGATGAGCGTCGAGCGCTTCTCGCTGAGCGCCCGGCGCACCGCGGCGGCGAGCTCCTCAGGATTCGTTGCCCTGAGGCCGACGGCCCCCCAACTCTCTGCGTTGCGGGCGTAGTCGACGGAGAGCGAGGAGCCCTCCAAGCGTCCGCTCTGCTCGTCACGCTTCCGCCACTCGTTGCCGTAGTGGACGATTCCCTGGCTGGCCTGCAGGTTGTCGATGCAGTGGAAGCCGGCGTTGTCCAAGACGACGACGATGATCTTCTTCCCCTCCTGGACGGAGGTCAAGAGCTCGGTGTGCAGCATCGTGTAGGCCCCATCGCCGATGATGACGACGACCTCACGGTCGGGATGGGCGATCTTCGCCCCCAAGCCGGCCGCGACCTCGTAGCCCATGCAGCTGAAGGCGTACTCCATGTGATAGGTCCCCTCCACCCGGGTTCTCCAGACGCGTTGCATGTCGCTCGGGATCGAACCCGACCCGCTGACCACGATGGCCGAGTGCGGGAGGAGATGGTCGTTGAGCTCTCCGAGCACCCGTGCTTGGGAGAGCAGGGATGGGTACTCCTCTCTGTACAGCCGGTCGACCTCCTCGTTCCACAGCCGCTTCTCCTCTGCCACGCGAGTGCCCCACGAGCTGGTATACCCGGCAAGCGCCGGGTGCTCTGCCAAGGCGGCGAGGGTCAGCTTCGCGTCGGCGATGATGGGCAGGCTGTTGAGCTTGTACGCATCGGCGCCCGCCACATTGATCGAGACGAACTTGCACTCTGGATTCTGGAAGAGCCACTTGGAGCAGGTGGTGAAGTCCCCGAAGCGGGTGCCCACCCCGATGATGAGGTCCGCCTCCTGGGCGAGCCGGTTGGACGCCTGGCTGCCCGTCACCCCGATGCCGGACATATTGTACGGGTTGTCCCAGAGCACCGTCCCCTTGCCGGCTTGCGTCTCGCCGAATGGGATCGCGTAGCGCTCACAGACGGCGGCCAGCTCCGCTCCCCCCTCACTGTACCGCACCCCGCCACCGGCGATGATCATGGGCTTCTTCGCCCCCCGGACCAGTTCGGCAAGCCGGTCAAGTTGTGTGTCGCTGGGGATGCGCCGCTCGATGTAGTGGACCCGCTTCTCGAAGAACTCGACGGGGTAGTCGTACGCCTCGCCCTGCACATCCTGGGGGAGGGCGATGGTGACGGCCCCGGTCTCAGCCATATCGGTGAGGGTGCGCATCGCATTCAGCATTGCGCTCATCAGCTGCTCCGGACGGTTGATCCGGTCCCAGTAGCGGGAGACGGGGCGGAAGGCGTCATTGGCGGTATTGGTGTAGTCGTGGGGGATCTCGATCTGCTGCAGCACCGGATCGGGTTGACGGCAGGCAAAGACGTCCCCCGGCAAGAGCAATACCGGGATGTGGTTCGCCGTCGCCGTGCCGGCGCCGACGACCATGTTCAAGGCGCCGGGGCCGATGGAACTGGTCACCGCCATGATCTTGCGGCGGTTGTGCTCCTTGGCGAATGCGGTGGCGGCATGCACCGCCCCCTGCTCATTCTTCGCTTGGTAGAACGGCAGCGTGTTCGCGCTGTCGGCCAATGCCTCCCCGATGCCGACGACACAGCCGTGGCCGAAGATCCCGAAGACTCCTTCGACAAATTTTGATTCTTCGCCGTCAAACCACACATATTGGTTGTCGAGAAACCGGAGCAAAGCCTGCGCCATGGTGAGGCGTACTGTCTTCATCATTCCTCCCTCTTATAATCCGAGTTCAACCTTCATCTCGGCGATCGTCACGGTCCGGCCCTCTTTCAGGCTCTTGCCGGCGGCCAAGGCGGCGACCATGTCCTCGATTCCGTCCATCCCGTCGACCAAGACCTCACCGTCGGTGAGGATGGCATCGGCGAAGGCGGAGATTTCATCCACGAACGCATCCTTGTAGCGCTCGAGGAAGAAGTAGAGCGGCTTGTCACTCTTCACGTCATCGGCGTTGGAGAGCTTGACCGTCGACGGGGTGTCGTTCTCAGCCTGGGCGCACCCTTCTGATCCGAAGACCTCGACGCGCTGGTCATAGCCGTAGACCGCCTTGCGGGAGTTGTCGATGACCCCGATGGCCCCATTGGCGAAGGTCAGCGTGACGATGGCCGTGTCGATGTCCCCGGCCTTGCCGATCTCTTCGTCGACGAGCACCGCCCCGACGGCATGGACGCTGGTGATCTCACTGCCCGCCTGGTAGCGTGCCATGTCAAAGTCGTGGATCATCATGTCGAGGAAGATGCCGCCGCTGACGGCGACGTATGCCGGCGATGGGGGAGCCGGGTCGCGGCTGGTGATCTTGACGATGTGCACATCCCCGACCTTCCCCTCCTCAACCAGGTCGCGCACTCTCTTGAAGTTGTGGTCGAAGCGGCGGTTGAAGCCCAGTTGCAGCTTCACCGTGTGCTCTTCTGCCACCTTGACCGCCTCCAGCCCCTTTGCCACCGAGAGGTCGATGGGCTTCTCACAGAAGACGTGCTTGCCGGCACGGGCCGCGGCCATGGTGTAGTCGGCGTGGGTATTGGTGGAGGAGCAGACGAGGATCGCATCGATGGCGGGATCGTTGATCAGATCCATCGCATCGGTTGTGACCTTCTTGATGCCCAAGGCGCCCGCCCACTCCTTGATGCTCTCATTGATGACGATGTCGCTGATGCCGGCGACGCGGACCGTCGGTACGAACCGAGTGATGTTGTGGGCGTGGAGCTTGCCGATCCTTCCTGCTCCGATGATGCCGACCGTTACGATGTCTTTCATTGCGTGCCTCTCCTTGTCACAATGTATTCATGATAAAAAGCGTGAATTCTGGAAACGTTCTCATTGTCTGTACGGTATACCATCTCCCCCCCATTTGTAAAGGAAATTTGTGTTGAATCGGTGATTGTACACAGATTTTTGTCATTGACAAATCAGAAAAATGGCGTAACCATAGGAAGTATGGTAACGTTTTCAGAATACACCATGTGGATCACCACTCCGTTTCCACCCCCGCTTGCAGCAAAAACGATGGGCGACGGTGGTGTACATCCCTCCAGCAATCCCGCTACACTAGCGTACAAGGTAGTCCCATGGTCAGTATCAAAGATATAGCGAAGCTTGCAGATGTATCGGTCTCGACCGTCTCCCGGGTATTGAATGACCAAGAGCATGTCAGCATCGAGAAGCGTACCCGGGTGTTGCGTGCGATCAAGCAGACCGGGTATGTGCCCAACCGGGCGGCCCGCGATATGGTGAGCAAGCGGACCGGGACCATCGGGGTGGTGATGCCCGAGACCTTCAACATGTTCCAGCGCCAGCTCTTCTCCAGCGTCGCACACCACCTGGAGCAGTTCTCCTACTACACCAGCTTCTACTTCGCCTCCGCGGACGTGCAGGGTGAGCGTGCGTGCCTCAACCGATTGAAGGGGGATCGATTGGACGGCATCATCCTCCTGCACGAGATCATGCTCGGTGAATTTCAGACGTACCTCGAGGAGAACGCCATCCCCACGGTCCTGGCGACATTCAAGGGCAAGGAGTGGGCGGCCACATCGATCACCATCAGCGAGGAGGATGCCGCCCAGACCGCGGTGAACCACCTCATCGCTCTCGGCCACCGCGACATCGGCTTCATCGGTGGCGAGAAGTACGGCTTCGCCTCCGCCCGGCTGGATGGGTACAAGAGAGCGCTCGAAGGGGCCGGCATCGCCTTTGATGAGCAGCGCCTGGTGCGGGCACAGAGCTATACCATGGAGGGTGGGGCACAGGCCACGCGCTCCCTGTTGGACCGCAGAGTCCCCTGCACGGCGCTCTTCGCCATCACGGATGAACTGGCGCTGGGAGCCATGCGTGCCTTGAGTGATCGGGGCTTGTCTGTTCCCGGCGACATGTCGATCGTCGGATTCGACAACATCGAGCTTGCGTCCTACTCGAATCCCCGGCTGACGACCGTCAGCCAACCCATCCCGGAGATGGGACAGATGGCGGTGGCCCTGCTCTACTCCTTGCTCTCCGGCAGCAGTGGCACCCCGCTCTCCATATCGTTGCCCACCACCTTCATCGAGCGTGAATCCACCGCACGACTCAGGTAGACAGGATTGGTAAGGGCATTGAGCAGCGTCATGCCCAGCGTGACGCGGAAGAGTTCGGCGCGATAAAAGCGTCGTTCCTTGACGGGGAAGCCCAGGTGGACCGTCCCGTCGAACTCCACGGTGAAGCGTTGCTCCTCGCCCTCGTCGCTGTACAGGACGACGATATCGTCCCGTCTTGCCCCGTTGATGATGATGGTGCCCGCCAAATCCTCCTGATAGCGCGCCGTCTCTCCCAGCCCAGCCGAACCAATGCGAAGGTCCAAGGCCGCACCATCGGCCGTGGCGCTGATGGAGACCCGCCCCTCGACCAGCGCCTCGAGGATGTCCAGGCGCCCGGATGAGCGGGCATAGACATGGGTCGTCGGATTTCCCCAACTGCGGCCTTGCTCGATCCGGTGCGTGTCCGATCCGCCGACCGCGACGATCTTTCGACCAGATGAGAGCTGCTCATGCCACCAGGTGATGGCCGCTCGGTCGGAGGGCTTTGGAAAGCCGTTCCAGACCTCGACCAATTCACACGGTTGGCCAAAGCCGAGCAGCCACGGACAGCAGGTATCGAAGGGGTGGTTGAGGCTCATCACGGCACCACGAGCCTGTGCACACGTGACGAAGTGGGAAAATTCTTCATCCGTGTTGGAGAGCGGGTTGACGGTGAAGATCCCGTCGTCACTGAAAAAGAAGTTGGCGTGCCCCTTGTAGTTTGTATACTCAATTCCCGGGATTACGGTGATGCCGTCAGGATTGCCGATCTCTTTGTTCTGTTCGGTGTTGTTGTGGTCGGTCAGGGCGATGAAATCCAGTCCGGTGCTCCTGGCCAGCTGGATGACCTCGGCGGTGGTGTAGATCCCGTCGCTGTTGACGGTGTGCAGATGGAGGTCGCCTTTGAGCCAGCGCCGCTGTTTCTCCACCACTTTGATCGTGATGGAGACATCCACCTCGCTCTGGACCTTGTAGATGCCGAGGATGAGGTGCCAGGTCCCGCTCTTGATCGGGGCCCTTCGGTAGCCGGGCGAGCTTGATGATTCGCCTACGTGGATGGACAGGAGCTGTGAGCCCGACCACCCGCAGAGCTCCCCGTGCTCGTCCAGCAACCCCAGGTCGATGATGTTGACCTCCTCGCTCTGTTGCCCCCCCACGCGGGGAGTGAGGCGGTGGCGGAGGTACGAATAGGTGACAACGATCCGCTCGATGTCTTCTCTGACGGTGAACGGCACATACTGGTAGGTCAGTTCGTCGCTCTTCCGGTAGGTTTTGAGAATGGAAATCATCGCTTCCTCACTTGGAGAGAACGGGCGCAGCAACCGCTGCGCCCATAGAAATGGTAGGTCGCGTCTCAATCGATGAGGCTGTTGATGCGAAGTTCGTTCTCCGCTCCCCTCATCGCGGCATCCGCGCTCATCTTTCCCATGATGCAATCAGTCATCCACTTCGACATGATATCATAGTACTTGCGAGCGTCCAGCTCACCATCGGCGTACCCCATCGGGGCCACCTCGACATCGGCCCGCTTGCCGATGGCAACCGACTCCAAGACGCCCGGGTTCATGGTGCCGAGCACCCCAAGGTCGAACTGCGTCGAGATGGGGAAGGGGGCTCCGTGGTCCTTGGCGTGTGCAAGTCCCACCTCGGTGAAGGCGAGCTTGCCGTCCTGGATGACGTAGTCATACCCTTCGATTCCCGCCGAGAGCAACAAACCGCCCTCCTTGGTCGCCATGTACTCGATGATCTTGAACGCTTCATCGGGATGTTTGGCGTTGGCCGGGATCGCCCACAGCGATGCACCGCCCTGCTCAAGCATGAAGGTGCCGCTCGGGCTCTTGGTGCCCGGAAGGCCGACGACATTGACGGTGTGCGGATAGGTCCCCGCCGTCATGGCGTTGTTGTTGTACAGTCCGGTCCATGCGGCCCAGTCAACGTCCATCACGATCTCCTGGCTCTGCCACATCTTGTTGCGCATGTCGCCGGTCTTGCCGGTGAATGAGGCAGGATCCATCAGGCCTTCGCGATAGAGCTTTGCCAGCCACTCCCAGACGGGTTTGGCCTGGGCTTGGACGAACGGGGCGTACTTCTTGCCGGACGCATCCTTGAAGACGCCTCGGCGTACCCCGGCCGAACTGAACCACGGCTGCAGATCCCAGATGTCGGGCATATAGGTGAAGAACGGGTAGTACGGCTTGCGTCCCACGGTGTTCTCCATGTAGTTCTTCACCTTCTTCAACATCTGGTAGTAGTCCTCAAGCGTGTTCAACGTGTTCAAGTTGATGCCCACCTTGTCGGTGATCGCCTTGTTCACGTTGACCAACGGGAAGACCTCGAGCTTGTTGAAGCCGGCGTAGTACTTGCCGTTCATCTGGATCTTGGCCAGTTCATCGGGGTCGACGTTCTCGCTGTAGACGCTCGAAGCGGCGATCCGGCTGGTCAGATCCGTGAGCGCTCCCTGGTTGGCCAGGGCGTACATCTGGAACTGATTGAGGTAGAGCAAGTCGTAGACCTCGCCCGCCCCGAGCTTCTGCATCAACACCTGGTCGTAGCCAGAGGGTGGTTTCTCCCAGGTGATGTTCAGTCCGGTGGCTTTTTCCATCTCCTTCTCGAAGAGGGCGTTCTCCGTGTCGTCCTTCCCGCCGGTGACCCCGGCGAGCACCTTGACTTCGACTGCCTTGCGTTCGACCTGGCCTTGGGCGAAGAGACCTCCGACCAAGAAGACCAGAACGATCAGGACAGTGACAAATCGATTGGCTTTCATCGTAGTATCCTCCTTATGGATATCGTGTGTTCCTCGCAATGAAGAACCTCATTCTTTTATTGACCCGATCATGATCCCCGTTGAGAAGAATGATTGGGTGAAGAAGTAGAGCACGACCAACGGCACGGCGGTCAGGACAACCGCGGCCATCTTTGCGTTGGCGAAGATGTAGCTGGTCCCGCTCGTCGTTGTCTGATCGAACAGGATGTACCGCAGTACGACCGGCAGCGTCCACTTCTTCATATCGCTGATCAACGTGACGGTCATCGTGATGTTGTTCCACCTCCGGATCAGCTCGAGCGTGCCGATCGTCATCAGCGCCGAGATGGAGAGGCGCAGGGAGATGGAACGGAAGATCCGTATCTCCCCGGCACCGTCGATGCGGGCGGATTCGGCCAGTGAGCGGGGAATCCCCATGAAGTAGTTGCGCATCAACAATACGCTGAAGCCGCTGATCATGCCGTTGATGATCAGGCCGGCATAGGTGTTCGTCAGGTGCAGGTCCCGGTTGACGGCATAGATGCCGATCATCGTCAATTCGTAGGGGATGGTCATGGTCAGCAGGATGAACGTGGTCAGCGTCTTCCTCCCCGGCAATTGCGGTTGGCTGAGGACGTAGCCGGCAAGGGAAGCCATGAGCACATGCAAGACGGTTCCGACGATGGAGACGTAGATGGTATTGAAGAACGGCACGGCAAAGCGTACATGGTTCCAGATGAACGTATACCCCTGCACCGTCGCCGGGGAGGGCCAGAGGACGAGGCCGGGGGTGTCGCTCTTGGCTTGCGTTGAGAACGAGACAGCGAGTACATTGAGCATCGGCAGTCCCATCAACACCACCACGAAGATCAACAGGGCGGTGTTGATGATGCGGACGGGAAGGGGAAGTCGATCGCGTTTAACCAGCTGTTTCGCCATGCCCTCACTCCTCATCATATCCGGTGAATTTCCGGATAAGGCCGGTGATGGCCACGGTCCCGATCATGACCAATGTCGCGCCGGCGCTCGCCGTGCCGGTCTTGAAGTTCAGGATTCCTGTCTCATAGACGTACAGCAACAAGGTGCCGATCATCCGTCGGTTGGCTGGGTTCACCATGACGTAGATTTCATCGAAGTGGGTGAGCACCCCGATGGACAGCAACACCACGATGGTCTTCATCGTCCCCGTCAGCGAGGGGATGATGATATGCGTTATTTGGGTAAAGCGACCGGCTCCATCGATCCGGGCCGCCTCGAAGAGCTGCTGGTCGATGGTCATGATGGCCACGGTGAAGAGCAGCGCGAAGTATCCCATCGACCGCCATACGCCCATCGCGATGATCAGCGGGCGGGCGAGGGAGGGGGTGGCCAAGAAGAAGATGGGCTCGACAGAGAAGAGGGAGAGGAACTTGTTGGCCAGACCTTGGAGATCGAAGATCAAGGCCCACACCCCGCCGATGACCGCCCAGCTGAAGAGGTACGGAAGATAGGCGATGGTCTGGATCGATTGCTTCACCATCCGGTTGGCCACTTCGTTGAGGATCAGGGCCAAGACAAGGGAGAAGCCGAAGTAGAGGCCCATGTCCCACAGTCCGATGATGAGCGAATTCTTGACCGAGGCGAGGAAGTTCGGCTCCTTGATGACAAAGCGATAGTTCTCAAGGCCACAGAACGGACGCACCCCGAGCAGCCGATTCTCCTGGAAGCTCATGATAAGGCCCTTGAGAAACGGGTAATACGTGAAGATGATGAAATAGGCGGCGACCGGAAGAAACATGAGATAGAAGACCCGGAATTTTTTCAACCGCCTCTGTCGTGTCGTGTTCATGGCACTCCCTTGGCCTTTGAGGGGGATGGTCCGCTCATCCCCACTGCATGTAGTATACCATGGATTGTAAAAAATAGACAAATATAAATTTCAAATACGTGAGAATGACTGAGCTGAGAATGAAAATTCCCACCTATTCAATAAATGATTATTTCCACATGGGGCAAGAGGTGTAGTAGGATGGACAGGATCAGGGGGAGAGCCCCGAAGGAGAAAAGGAAGAGGAAGCCCCTTTACGGTTGAGCCCTTAAGAGCTTCCTCTCTCCAAAAACATGTATGGCTATAATATCTGAGGCAGCCCTCCAGTTCAAGAGAACCGCCCTCCATCCTTGAGGAGGGACGGCGACCGTCTTCTGTGCCGCACCTGCCACAAGAGAGCCTCGTACTCATCCTCGAGGGAACGCAAGGTGCTGTACACCGAAGAAGAAGAGGACCCGACGGTGAAGACGAAGACCCTCGCCGTAAGCCGCTGTCCCGAGCATGGGCACTACTCCACCGTCTACGACGACGACATCATCGCCCACAAGCACTACGCCCTCCCCGAGATCCGGGGCGTGCTGGACGGCACGGACACGTACAGCCTCGCCTGCAGTAAAACCCGCTACAACTGGCGGAGGTGGTACGAGGGCGTCTGGAAGGCCGTGGTCGACAAGATCTGGCACCACATCCACGGTGGGCTCTCCAAGGCGGCGATATCCGAACTGCTGTGGGCTTATTGCCGCGCCCTGGGCGATGGGTGGCTGCGCTACGTGCTGGACCTCTTTTATGCGAATCCCGAAGACCTTTGCAGATATATCCTCCTCGTCCGGTCAATGATGGCAATCGGGGGCGAAGAAGCGCACGAAGGCCGTGCCCTGCACGGCGTGGCGGGCCCCAGAGAGGGGCGAAGGCCCCCTTGAGGAGGACGATGACGATGGAATTGAAGGAGCTGAGGCCCAAGGAGTTGGAGAAATGGACCGTGGCCGCCGAGGTGGTCGACCTCGGGTGCACCGACGTGGCCATACGGCGCGGGCGCACGAGGCTGGGATGCACCCGAAAGACGCTGCTCAAGTACGTGCAGTGGCACCAGGAGGGCGACGTCTCGAGGTTTTGCCACAAGAACCGGGGGCGCAAGCCGGTGACCACCAAGGACGAGGGGGACAAGGCGGAGGTCGTCAGGCTCTACCGCGACACCTACAGCACCGCAAGCTTCGCCCATTTCACCGAGATCCTGGGCGAGGACCACGGCATGGGGATGTCCGAGGGCACGGTGCACGCCATCCTCAAGGGGGCGTACCTGGTCTCCCCCTCCTGCCGCAAGGCCACCCGCAGGGAGATGGAGAAGAGCCTGAGGCAGCTGGCGCGCAAGGAGCACCTCTCGAAGGCCGAGGGCGAGCACATCAATGCCGCCCTCAACATCATCGACGGGGGCGACGCCCACCCCAGGAGGGCGAGGAGCAAGTACTTCGGCGAGATGATCCAGATGGACGCCAGCGAGTACCGCTGGGTGCCCAAGGCGGGCAAATGGCACCTGCACGCCGCCATCGACGACGCCACCGGCGAGCTGGTGGGTGCCTGGTTCGATGACCAGGAGACGCTCAATGGCTATTACCACGTGCTGTACATGATCCTCAAGCTCCACGGCATCCCCTCCCTCTTCCGCACCGACCGGCGGACGGTGTTCGAGTACAGCCAGCTGGGCAAGGAGGACGAGGAGAAGGACACCCACACCCAGTTCTCCGCCGCCTGCAAGGCCCTGGGCATAGGGATCGAGAGCGGCTCGGTGCCCCAGTGGAAGGGCCGGATCGAGCGGGCCAACCGAACGCTCCAAGGGCGACTTCCGACCGAGTTCATCCGCCACAACATCACCACCATGGAGCAGGCCAACGCCTTTTTGTGGGAGTACCTGCCGATCTTCAACGGGCAGTTCTCCCTCAAGGACGAGAAGGACCTGGAGACCAGTGCCTTCCTGGAAAGCCCGCCGGAGTCGGCGATCAACGCCATCCTGGCGGTGGTCAGCCAGCGCGTCATCGACGCCGGCCACAGCATCCGCTACCACAACGGCTACTACCAGCCCCACCTCGAGCAGCGGGGCTCCCTCAAGCCGGTCTACTACCCGAAGGGGACAAGGGCCCTGGTCATCAGGGCGTTCGACGGTTCTCTGCTGGTGGACATCCACGAGCAGATCCACATCATGGTGGAGGTGCCGGAGCGCAAGGCGCACAGCAAGGAGTTCGACCCGGGGCCCGCACCCGGCAAGCGCATCCCCCACAAGCCCGGCCCGGACCACCCCTGGAGGAGCAGCTACCTCACCACCAGGATACTGGAGAGCCACATCGCCAAGGCGAAGGACGGGTACCTGGAATGAGCATGCCGATGATATCCGAGGGCCTGCGGGCCCTCATACTCGACCAGAGCTTCTCCAGCGAGGAGCTCGATGTGCTGATGAGGTGCGTCACCCAGGAGCTCGAGCAGGACTCGATGGACATCATCGCATCCTGGCAGAGGGAGTCGCGAAACACCCGGCAGAACGCCTGCCGGGGCCAATAGCGGGGAGGAATCGGCATGGGCGATGCAACAACGAGCAGGATGGACAGGGACGCCCTGGCCCGGCGGTACTTGCTGCTGGTCATCGAGCTCTACAGCTGCTTCATCAATGACGATACGGTCCATGGCGGCATCTGTGAGATCGCCAGGCGCCAGGTGGCGGCGGAAATGGGGATATCCTATGACTTGGACCTGTTGAAGTGGCAGAGCGTCAAGGCAGGCAGGAGTGTGGCGGAGGTGCCGTTCTGAACTTCACAAAACACCCGGCAGAACGTCTGCCGGGGCTTATAGCGAGGAGGAAAAAATCATTTGGAGATTAC
>LVBF01000223.1 GCA_001604325.1 Spirochaetales bacterium Spiro_04 | reverse complement strand
TTCAGGAAAAAATCAATCATCGAACATGAAAAATGTCATAAGTGTGTTGGAAGTTGAGGAAAACAGATCTGTTGGGATAACTATCGACAAAATATAAAATTGTATCGAATGGATTTGGAGAACATATTCAAGAATCCAGAAGAAAGACCATCTCTATTTGCTGAAGAGGCCACCAGATACACCCGCTTCAGACATTTTAGCTCATGGGCTAGGTGACATAAGTATAAAGAGAGTGTAAACATTTATATATCAATAAGATGTTAATGAATAATGTAATATTTAGAAGTATTTACTAGATTAGACCAGCAATGTATTGACATATGTTTGTCACAAATAGTATAGTGCAATCGGAAGTAAGACTGGAGAAGGCCTTGCACACTTTTCTAGGAGGAACACAACTTCATGAAGCGATATCTGTTGATCACCATACTACTTGTTGCGATTCTGACCCTCGGGGCAGCACCGAACCAAGTGACGATAAAACTCACCACCAGCGTCCCGGAGGTCCTCATACACGGATTCTTGAAGGATGGGAGCACCGCTGAAATATTTGCAGAAGAAACTGTCGAAGACGCCTTCAACCCTAATGGTGCGAAGTTCACCTATGCGGTGAAGACAAATACATCGATTCCTATGACCGTCTATGCAACGGTCACGCCATTCGAGCAACAACAAGCCATCAATCCAGCGCATGTCAATATACAGCAGATTTTCGTCAAGGACGAAAGCAGTGACGGATATGAAGCGACCCCATCTGCGGTAAACGAATATAAGCTCGTCCATTTTCAGCCAGATCAAGGTGGGATGGCGGTCTATGCGTATACGCTGACGGTCGTTGCCAACCAGGAAGAGGTGGCGAATGCTCCTGCGGGAGATTATAAATCAACGGTTTCCATCGGGATCACGACAGAAAATTAACCCTCCATACCCCACTGCTATGACACGAGATACATCAAAGACGATGGATTTTTTTGTTACTTTGTCTTAAAAATGTTGTGAATTTGAACAATTGGCCAGAATGTGCAGACATATGATATAAGTGGAAAAATTCATATATTGTTATGAAAAAACGAAATAACCATAATTAATGAAAAATAATCAAGAATTATAAAAACCTTTAATCTTTGATATTGACATAAGTCCGTTTCAACAGTATCCTATGACGTACAAAGGGGTCGTGTCACAACAAAAAGATACCCTCCCGAAGGAGAATTGTATGAATAAAAAATTTATTGCTTTCACATTAGTTCTGCTCATTGCTATGGGTGGGTTGTTTGCGGTGGAACGGAATGTAAATCCTACAGCGTTGCTTAAAGCAACGATATCTCCTGAATTTACGCACGGTTTTACTAATGGTACTTTAGCCTATCAGACTGGGGTGGAGGTGTTTAATGCCTTTTCCGACAATACCCCGACTCTTATCTATGGATTTGAGGCCAAAGCGGACGCTATGTTCAAATCGATGATGACATTGACAGCGTTCGAGCATCAGACCACAGGTAGTACAGCAACAGTGGGTATCTCAAAGGTTCTTTTGAATGGAGATGAAGCGACAGCAGTGTCAGGAGCATACGAGATTCTTTCCTACACTTCAGAAGAAGTAGGAAAGAAGAAGATAAAGAGCGTCAATATTCAGGTAATCCCCGTTGCTACCGATGTAACGAATGCTCTGCCTGGTGATTACATTTCGACAATTACAGTTGAGATCGTGTCTTAGCCCTAAGTATCTTACTTGGTAATAAAATCCGGCTGTGCAGACCCCTGCACAGCCTTGTTTTTATCAAGTTGTTTGATACAATGTGGTATGGTTGGTTCAATGGTGTCAGTCTTGAGAACACCGCACTATAAGCAAGTGGATATATAGAATAGAGTGGCATCC
>LVBF01000043.1:2249-2937 GCA_001604325.1 Spirochaetales bacterium Spiro_04 | reverse complement strand
GGTGCATGGCAAAAGAGGTCAGATCGTCGGCAAGGACGAAGTCGGCGCGAAGCCCCGGAGCGATGGCGCCACGGTCTTTGAGGTGATAGCAGTCGCTGCTGTTGATCGTCGCCATACAGATCGCCTCGATGGGGTCGAGGCCCGCCTGGACGGCGAGGCGCACGTTGTTGTTGATGTGCCCCTCCGCGAGGATCGACTTGGGCTGGCGGTCATCGGTACAGAAACAGCAGCGGCGGATGTTGCGCTCCGTCACCCCGCCGAGCAGGGTGAGCACGTTATGGCTCGCCGACCCCTCACGCAGGAGGATGTACATCCCCCGCCTGATGCGCTCCTGCATCTCCGCCACGCTCTCACACTCATGTTCGGTGAGGATGCCGGCGCTGGCATAGGCGTCAAGCGGACGGCCCACGATCTCGGGGCTGTGCCCATCGACGACCTTGCCGGCCTGGCGCGCCGCCATGATCTTGTCCAACACCTCGCCATCGGCTGCGATGACGCCGGGGTAGTTCATCATCTCCCCGAGCCCCAGCACCCGTGGATGAGAGAGCGGCTCTTTGACATCAGCGGCCGCGATCGTGGCCCCGCTGTGCTCAAAGGAGGTGGCAGGCACACAGGAGGGGACCATGAAGAAGGCCTGCACCGCCGTCTCCTCGGTGGCATCGAGCATATAGTGCAGCCCGTCGAGGCC
>LVBF01000043.1:0-2243 GCA_001604325.1 Spirochaetales bacterium Spiro_04 | reverse complement strand
GAACTCTTCGGGCGTGGCGTGGCTTGACTCAATATGGACGTGGCAATCGATGAACCCCGGAAGGAGATAGCGACCGGCGGCATCGACGGTCCGCGTGGCCTGCCCTGTTCCCGCGTCAGCGAACGCGGCGATGACTCCATCAGCGATGAGGAGATCGGCTTCGAAGAACTCCTTGTTGTAGACGTCGAGAATCTTTGCCCCGGTGATGCATAGGTCTCCAGCTTTTCTCCCACTGGCGACATCGAGGACATGTTTCATCTGTGATTTGGTCTTCATCTCAACCCCCTTGGCGACAAGTCTACTCCTCGTCCTTGGATTCTTCAAGGAAAAACTGTCATAATCGATAGCAATTATCAATAATAGATCCGAGTAATTTCATCTATCCTTCAATATTGCTCAAAATTATCGATTCAGACTAGAGAATAAGGAAAATAAATTGATCTAACAACAAATCGCACGATTTTTCTGTACGAACCGGCACAAGTAGGGTAAACTATAGGCATTAACAACATCTGTAAGGAGTGCATAGATGGAAAAGTTTTTCAAACTCAAGGAGCGGAAGACTACAGTTAAGATAGAGGTGATGGCAGGAATTACAACATTCTTGACCATGGCTTATATCCTGGCCGTGAACCCGGGTATTCTCAGCGATACCGGGATGCAATTCTCCAAGGTCTTCTCCGCCACCGCAATCTCGTCGGCCATTGCCACGCTTATCATGGCACTGATGGCCAACCTGCCGTTCGCTCTCGCCCCGGGCATGGGATTGAACGCCTTCATGGCGTACACCGTTGTTCTTGGAATGGGCTACAGTTGGCAGTTCGCCCTCACCGCGGTCTTCGTCGAAGGTATCATCTTCATCATCCTTACCTTCGTGAACGTGAGAGAGGCGATCATCAACTCCATTCCTGATAACATCAAAAAAGCGATCGGGGTAGGTATCGGCCTCTTCATTGCCTTCATCGGCTTGCAGAATGCCGGTATCATCGTTGATGGAGCAACCCTCGTCTCCCTGAACCCGACCTGGCTCAAGGGTGACGCAGGCCTCGCACTCCTCGGTCTGCTTATCACCGGTGTGCTGTTGGCCTTCAAGGTACAGGGCGCCCTCTTGATCGGTATCATCGCCACCACGATCATCGGCATCCCCTTCGGCATCACCAAGTACGCAGGCGGCTCCTATGTTCCGCCGGCCCCGTACTTCTTCCCCTTCGAGTGGAGCCAAGTCTTTACCGTCGACTTCGTGATCATCATGTTCACCTTCCTCTTCGTTGATATGTTCGATACCGTAGGGACCCTGATCGGATGCGCCACCAAGGCCGACATGATCAAGCCTGACGGCACGATCCCCAACGTCAAGGAAGCCCTCTTCGCCGACTCGGTGGGAACCACCGTTGGTGCCGTGTTGGGAACCTCGACCGTCACCACATTCGTGGAATCCTCCGCAGGAGTCGTGGAAGGAGGCCGAACCGGCTTGACCGCCTTGGTCGTCGCCATTCTCTTCCTCCTCTCCCTCTTCCTGGAGCCGCTCTTCGGATCGATCCCCAGTGCAGCGACTGCACCGGCCTTGATCCTCGTCGGTGTGTTCATGATCACCCCGGTGACGAAGATCGAGTGGGAGGACATGACCGAAGCGATCCCGGCCTTCTTGACCATCATCTTCATGGTCGTGGCTTACTCGATCGCAGACGGTATCATGTTCGGTATCCTCTCCTACGTCGTGCTCAAGCTGTTCAGCAAGAAGCTCAAGGACATCACCCCGATGACTTGGGTCCTCTTCGCCCTCTTCGTACTTAAGGCGATTATTTCGAACTTCACTTAAGAGTTACACGCCAACCTGTAGGGACCCCACATACGGGGTCCCTTTTTTGTTCCAAAGACTTCTCCGATGGAGTACACTGTCCCCATGCAAGAACACACCCCCATCCTGGTCACCGGAAGTGCCGGCTTCATCGGTTTCCACCTCACCAAAGCCCTGCTCGCCCAAGGACATGAGGTCATCGGCATCGACAACCTCAACGACTACTACCCCGTCTCCCTCAAGGAAGCGAGACTCAGCCAGCTCGTGCACCCCGCCTTCACCTTCCAAAAGCTCGATATCGCCGATGCGGCTGCTCTCAATGAGCTCTTTTCCCTCCATCGCTTCCGCTTTGTGGTCAACCTCGCCGCCCAAGCTGGGGTGCGCTACTCCATCACCAACCCCACCGCGTACCTCGACAGCAACCTCACCGGCTTCTTGAACATCC
>LVBF01000222.1 GCA_001604325.1 Spirochaetales bacterium Spiro_04 | reverse complement strand
GGATGCCACTCTATTCTATATATCAACTTGCTTATAGTGCGGTGTTCTCAAGACTGACACTTTTATTCTTATCTGGGGCATGTTCGATTATTCTGAGTTTCGGTTTGAATAGACACAGACGAATCCTGTCTCCACAAACAGCTACGATTACCGCTAGCCAAGTAGCTATTGTTCCTAAAAGATTAAACCAAGAATCATGACCCATGGTAAATTCTCCTCCCTATTAGCTGTGATATCAAAGATAGGATAACATAATTAAGTTGCAATGCAAGAAAAGGTTTATGAAATCGGCAGTAGGTTTATGAAATCGGCAGTAGGTTTATGAAATCGGCAGTAGGTTTATGAAATCGGCAGTAGAAACGTCTCCTATAAAGTAAAATGCTCGGATTTCTCACTCATTGTAACACAACTTCTTAGAAAATTCATATGATGTGACCCCTGTCAAGTAGTTTTTTAGATATCTTTCATGATCATTCCATCTTCCTCCATTTCGATATAGAAGCATAAGGGATTCACAAACAGGCCGATCAGTTTTTCAGCATTTGACCACTTTCATATTCGTGGATTGGGTACCTACAGGCCAATGGTCCGCCTACTGCTCTTTCCGTTTAAGAGCGAGAATCACAATGTTTGGTTGTGTCTCATAAGTTGTTCGAAAGTAGCAAGATCTTGACTGTCGTCAGCCTGTTCATGCTTCCCTTACACTCTCCAACAGCGCCTTTTCATTATGTTCAATTAGTTCTAGAAGATCTCGCCATGGATGTTGTCGGTCATCATCCCCCATACGAAGCAGGCGATCTCCCTCGCACACGCAGCCTTTGCCAGATTCACATGTTTGCCTTCCAGCCTCATCTTGTGGTACTTGTAGCGTATCCTGGAGGTCCCCCGGTCCTCATACCTAATGACTTCGGCAGGGTTGCCGGCTTGCCTGGCCTTGAGACGCTTAAATTTACCGAATATCGTGGTCCTCGCCATGGAGTTTGCACTCTCGGTGAGCAATCTCCTGAGATTGCTGTTGCCCGCCTTCGTGATGCCCGTCATCTGCGTCCTCCCCCCACTGGATTGCTGGCCGGGGCAGAGGCCCAGGAAGGAAGAGAACTCCTTTGCGGTGGAGAATCGGGAGAAATCACCCACCTCACAGACCAGGGCCATGGCTATGTGGGTGTCGATTCCCCCGAAGCAGCGCAGGCGTCCGACTTTTTCCTTGTATCGGTCATCCTGGGAGTATCCCTCGATCTGTAGGTCGAAGCGTTCGATCGCCTCCTCCAGCCTGTAGATCTCCGCATGGTATTCATCGTAGCTCAGTTGGTCGACCGGGGATGCAAAGGTGACGGTACGGAGCCAAGAGCGATACTTCAGAGTCCAGCTTGTGCCTTTCTCCGGGTAGTGCTTGCCCTTCCTCAGCAAGAACGACTTCAGTTGCTGCTTGGCTTTCTTCAAGGCGGTCTTCCTGTCATCGCGCATCCTGATGTAGTCCCTCGTCGCCTCATCCTCGGGCGAGAGTGCGACCACTTCTTTGAAAGCGCCCCAATGCAGGGCCTTTGATAATTTACGGGCATCTCCCCGGTCTGTCTTGACTCTGTTGCCGCCTTTTTTCTCATAGATGGTGGTGGGGGCCATGACCTTGCAGTCGATCCCCGCCTT
>LVBF01000042.1 GCA_001604325.1 Spirochaetales bacterium Spiro_04 | reverse complement strand
GGCGTTCCGGTTGGAGAGGTAGGTGCCCCACTCCTGGTTCTCAAGCACCACGTTGATGCCCAAGTTGTTCTTCCACTCCTGCTGGATGAACTCGGCGATCTGCTTGTGTCCCTCATCGGTGTTGTAGAGGATCGGCAGAACAGGGAACCCGGCACCGTTGGGATAGCCAGCCTTGGCGAGCAGATCCTGTGCCATCGCGATTGCCTCATCCATGCTGCTGAAGGGGAACTCAAGTCCATCATAGCCGGCCATCGGGCTGACGATGCCCCACGCGGGGATCTGTCCGGCCTTCAGGATGCCGTCGACCAGCGCCTCGCGGTCGATGGCGAGGGCGAGTGCCTTGCGTACGAGCGGGTTGTTGATCGGGGCCTTCTGGGTCTGGAAGACGTAATAGTAGGTGGCCAGCTGCGGGGAGGCCTGGAAGTCATCACGCATCTGAGCGGCGCTGATCTGATCCGGCGGTACGTTGGTCGCCCAGTCAAGCTCACCGTTGAGGTACATGTTGAAGTTGGTCGTCGAGCTGTCCGAGCTGTAGAAGATCACCTTATCCAAGGTCACGTTGTCGCGGTCCCAATAGGTCGGGCTCTTGGAGGCGGTGATCGAGGTCTGGGCGATACGTTCGGTCAGGACGAACGGGCCGTTGCCGACGAAGTTGGCCGGATCGGTCCAGGCGGAGCCATACTTTTCGATGGCATGCTTGGGCACGATGGCGAAGCTGTAGTGGGCAAGGGCGTCGATGGCGTACGGAAGCGGTCCGATGAGGTCCATCTGGAAGGTGTAGTCATCGAGGGCGCGGATGCCGACTGCCTCGGGTCCTGCCTCACCACTGTTGTACTCCTCAGCACCGACGAGGAACATGGCGGGGAACCATGCATACGGTCCACCAGTCTCGGGGGCGAGAATCCTCAGCCAGCTGTAGACGACGTCATGGGCGGTGATGGCGACTCCATCACTCCAGACGGCGTTCTTGCGCAGCTTGAAGGTGTATTGGGTTCCATCATCATTGCTCGTCCAGCTCTCTGCGACACCGGGAACTGCAAAGGAGGTCTCTGGGTCGTAGGCCACGAGGCCTTCGAAGAGAGCCTCGTAGATCCGGTGCTCAGGAACACCTTGGATCAGGGCAGGGTCCAGTGACTCGGGTTCGGCGCCGTTCGAGATGCGGAATACCAACTCTTTGACCGCCGGGGTAACCGGGACAACCGGAGCTGCAGGTGCGGCAGGGGCTGCAGGGGCTGCAGGGGCTGCAGGGGCTGCAACAGCCGTGGGAGCTTCGGGGGTGGGGGCTGCTGGCGCTGCCGGTGCTTCTTTCTTCCCGCAGGAAATAAAGAGAGCACTGACAAGAAGTACGCTGAGCAGGATAGCTAGAAACTTCTTCATAGACATATCTCCTTGTAGTTCTAAGTGTAGACGTTCAACTTAGCATAAGATACATTAAACCATGAATCAAGCGAAAACGCAAATAGCTTAGCATGTGTATGTGCGTGATTTGAATATTTAACGCAGATTTATGCACCTTTTGCATAGAGAGTATTGGAGGGAAGTCGGGTGCGATACACAGTGGTGATGAAAGAGAGCGGCCCTGTCTATCGTCTCTCTCGGTTCTTTTCGATTTCCTGCCTCTGTTTCTCCCTCTTTTTACTCTGGGGCCTGTCGTTCAGCCTCGCCGAAGGCGTGCCCCTCACTTCCATGATCCACATCGTTCTCCTCCTCCTCGCCTCCCTCGCCGCGGCGATTTATCGAGACAGCTGGGTCTTTGATACGAGGGAGGGGACCATTACCTCCTGGTGGGGGTTCGGTCCGTTCGTCAAGCGTTCCTCCTACCGCTTTGACGAGGTCGAGCGGCTGGAGCTGACCCACTTCGTCAAAGGGGGGAGCGGGAGCGGGACGCGCCTCTTCAAGCGCCGGTGGGGAGGGGCCATGGTGGTCTTTTCGATCAAGCTTGTCGAAGGGGGGGAGCGCTCCATCCAAATCATGGCTGAGCGGCGCTCAGGGGGCAGGGTGGAGGAAGCCGCCCGTACCATCGGGGCGGCTACCGGTTTATCCCTCTTTATCGATCGGCCTCGGGATATGGAGACCCGCGTGACGCTACACGACCTGTGAGGCGGACGCTTCCTTCTGTGCTTCTTCCAGTGAGACCTCCCGGTAGTCGCGCTCCCTGTCATAGAGCCAGCAGGCGACGTGGTGCCCCTCCTCATGGTTGAACATCGGGGGAATGTGGCAGGAACACCACGGCATCCGACGGGGACAGCGGTCGTAGAAGTAACAGCCGAAACGCTCCTTGTCCGGTGACGGGACATCGCCGCTGAGGATGATGCGTTGCCGTCCCTTCTCAACGACGGGATCAGGGATCGGGGCTGCGCTGAGCAGGGCGGTGGTATAGGGGTGGAGTGGATTGTCGTAGAGGCGTACGGCATCGCTGATCTCGACGAACTTGCCCAGGTACATCACGGCCACCCTGGTCGAGATGTGCTGGATGACGGCGAGGTCGTGGGCGATGAAGATGTAGGTCAGGCCGAACTCCTTCTGCAGGTCGCTGAGCAGATTGAGGATCTGGCTCTGAATCGAGACGTCCAGTGCACTGACCGGCTCATCGGCGAGGATGATCTTTGGGTTGAGGGCCAAGGCACGGGCGATACCGATGCGCTGGCGCTGTCCCCCACTGAACTCATGGGGGTAGCGGTTCTTGAAGAGCCGGCTCAACCCCACGCGCTCCATGAGGTCCTCGACCCGCTGTTCGATCTCGAGGTTGCTCATCGGCTTCTCGAGCAGGCCGCGGCGGTTGTAGATCACCAGCGGCTCAGCGATGATCGAGCGTACCGTCATCCGGGGATCGAGCGATGCATAGGGATCCTGGAAGATCATCTGCATCTCACGCCGCGCCTTGAGCATCGTGTGCTTGTCGGCCTTGACGAGATCGATGCCACCGAAGAGCACCGAACCGCTGGTCGGTTTGTGCAGCTGGCTGATGGAGCGCACCGCCGTCGATTTGCCACACCCCGACTCGCCGACGATTCCCAGCGTCTCACCGGGGTAGACGTCAAAGCTGATCCCATCGACGGCGCGGATGGCTCCCACCTGCCGTTGCAGGATGGCACCGCTGGTGATGGGGAAGTGCTGCTTCAGGTCCCTGACCTCCAAAAGGGGTTTCCTCACCTGCTCACTCATAGACTCGCTCCTCCTCGTCGACGTAGAGCCAACAGCTCACTTCATGCCCTTCCCCCAGATGCCTCAGCGGAGGGTAGGCGTGGCGACAGACCTCCATGGCCTTGTGGCAACGGGGGTGGAAGGGGCAGCAGGGGGGAAGGTCGATGACGTTCGGTGGCTGTCCCTCGATGGAGAAGAGCCGTTTCCCTTTCTGGGTGGTGTCCATCCGGGGCACGCTCTTGATGAGCCCTTCGGTGTAGGGATGGGCCGGGTGGGCGTAGAGTTTTTCTGTTTCTGCGCGTTCGACGATCTTGCCGGCGTACATGACGCAGACGTGGTCGCACATCCCCGCCACGACCCCGAGGTCGTGGGTGATGAGGATTACCGCCGTCCCCATCTTGGAGGAGAGCTTTGCGATCAACTCGAGGATCTGGGCCTGGATGGTCACATCGAGGGCGGTCGTCGGTTCGTCGGCGATCAGGATCTCGGCGTTGCAGGAGAGGGCCATGGCGATCATCACCCGCTGCCGCATGCCACCGGAGAACTGGTGGGGGTAGTCGCGCACCCGTTTCTCGGCGCTGGGGATCCCCACCAGGTGCAGCATCTCGATCGAGCGCTCCAGCGCCTCATCCTTGGAGAGCTCCTTGTTGTGCAGGCGGATCGTCTCGACCATCTGGGTGCTGATCCTCAAGAAGGGGTTGAGGCTGGTCATCGGGTCCTGGAAGATCATCGAGATCTTCGCCCCACGGATCTTGCGCATCTCCTTCTCGCTGAGGGCGAGGATGTCCTGGCCTTCGAAGAGCGCTTGGCCACCGACCACCTTTCCCGGAGGGGAGGGGATCAGGCGCATCACCGAGAGGTTGGTGACGCTCTTGCCGCTGCCGCTCTCCCCCACGATGCCCAGCGTCTCTCCCTCATGGAGCAAGAATGAGACGCCGTCCACCGCCTTGACGATTCCGGCATCGGTTTTGAAGTATGTCTGCAGGTCCTTTACTTCGAGAACGACCTTTGCATCGGGTTTCAGATTCACTGTGCTCCTCCTAGAGCTGGTTCTTGGACTGCGGGTCGAAGGCATCACGCAGGCCGTCGCCGAAGAAGTTCATGGCAAAGAGGAAGATCGTCATCGCGATGGCGGGGAAGATGAGCTTCCATGGGTAGAGGGTCATGCCGTTGATCGCATCGCCAACGAGCGACCCCCATGAGGCGAACGGTGCCTGGACACCGAGGCCGAGGAAGGAGAGGAAGGACTCCTGCATGATGAAGGCGGGGACGCGCAGCGTCGAGTAGACGATGATGACGGAGAGCGAGTTGGGCACCATGTGGCGGAAGATGATCCGTCCGGTGGAGGCGCCCATGCTCCGCGCCGCCTCGACGTACTCGCTGTTCTTCAAGCTCATGATCTGCCCCCGCACCATGCGCGCCACGGTCAGCCAGCTGACCATCGCGAGGGCGACGAAGAGGTTCATGATGTTGCGCCCGAAGATCGCCATGAAGATGATGACGAGCAGCATATACGGCAGGCCGTACATGATGTCGACGATCCGCATCAGGATGAAGTCGACCTTGCCGCCCACGTAGCCGGCGATGGCGCCGAGGATGATGCCGATCAGGACGCTGGTCAGCGAGCCGATGAGGCCGATGGCGATGGAGACCTGTCCGCCGTAGATGATCCGGCTGAGCATGTCGCGCCCGCTGTAGTCGGTCCCCAAATAGTAGCGGCGGTCGTGTTTCTTCGTCGCCGTGATCTCTGCATCCAGAAACTCATTGATCTTGATGCTCCGGTCGATGGGGAAGCTGGCCGTGCCTTCGCTGATCTCCTTCTTCAACTCGCGCTCGGCGCTTCGGGTGATGCTTGTCTTGATCTTACCCAGGAGGTTGGTCTTGGCGATGGAGGCGATCCCCTTCTCCCCGAGGGTCTGGAGTTCGAGGTCGAGGTTCGCCGCGTATTCCGCGTCGCTGAGGTCGGGGGTGGATGCCTTGTAGTTGTTGAGGACCTGGGTCCTCACCTCCTCTTGGACCTGCTCCTCGATGATGGCCGCCTCCACGCCTAAGAGGTCGGCGTAGATGACCATGATCTCCTCCCAGTCCATCTTGGCCAGGTTGTGTTTCTTGTGGGTCTCACCGTCGGTGTAGAACATCTTGTCGACATCGATGAGGAACTCGGTGTCGATCTTCTCCTGCAGGCGATCGATGGTGCGTTGATCGGCGGCGCTGAAGGTGAAGGTGCCCGCCTGCTTCTGTCGCTCGCCCTCCTTGATGCAGAAGTCCCAGACCTTGTTGGTCTCATTGGCGGCGATCCACGTCTTGATCTTCGCCGACTGCTGTTCGGTGACGATCAGGGAGCCGCCCTTCCACGCCTTGAAGTAGAGATCCTTGAGCCGGGCCTCCATCATCAGGGTGCCGGCGTTCTTGGTGAGGGTAGGGGGGAGGTGTCGATGGTCGAGGATGATCTGGTCGTATGGGTAGATGGGAAGGAACATCGCGAAGGCTGCGAGCAGCGAATAGACAATGACGACGATCATGCCGATGACCGCCATCTTGTTCTTCTTCAGGCGTCTCCACGCATCCTTGGTGAGACTGTTGCCGACGACCACCTGGTCAAACTCATTGATTGCGGACTCTTCATGCTTTTTAAGGGTGAGGTTCATCGTCTGCTCCTACTTGTACGTGATACGGGGGTCAAGCTGTGCGTAGATCAAATCAACGATGAAGTTCATGATGATCAGAATGACCGAATAGACGATGACGACACCGACGATGAGGGTGTAGTCGCGGTTGAACGAGCTCTGTACGAAGAACTTGCCGAGGCCGGGGACCCGGAAGATCTGCTCGACGACGATCGAGCCGGTGATGATGCCGGCGAAGGCCGGTCCGAGGTAGCTGACCACCGGCAACATCGCCCCCTTCATCGCATGCTTGAAGATGATGGTCGAGCTCTTCATCCCCTTGGCCTTGGCGGTGCGGATGTAGTCGCTGCGCAGCGTCTCCAGCATCGAGGAGCGCGTCAAGCGGGCGATATCGGCGAAGTAGGCGAAGGAGAGCGAGACGGCAGGCAGGATCACCGACTTCCACCCCTCGCCGGTGGTGTACCATCCGCTGGTCGGAAGCCACTTGTGCTTCATGGCGAAGAAGAGCTGGAGCACCGGGGCGATGACGAAGAGCGGGATGGAGATGCCGATGACCGCCACCCCCATACTGAGGTAGTCGATCCAGGAGTTCTGCTTCACCGCCGCTATGATGCCGGCCGACATGCCGAAGGTGAGGGCGATGGCCATCGCCCACAGCCCCAGTACGATCGATTTGGGGAGGCTGGTGAAGATCAGGTAGTTGACATCGTAGTCCTTGTACTTGAAGGAAGGACCGAGGTCGCCGCGCAGGACGTCGAACATATAGCGCCCGTACTGCTTGAGGAGTGGCTCGTCGAGGTGGTATTTCGCTTCGATGTTGCGCTTGATCACCTCAGGCATATTGCGCTCGGTGGCAAAGGGACCGCCAGGAGCGATTCTGACGATGAAGAAGCTCAAGGTGATGATGATCAGCAGGGTTGGGATGATCCCTAAAAGCCGGTTGATGATATATTTGGTCATTCAGTTCCTCTACAAAGCACATGGCGGCATGGATAAGACAAATGGTACGCCGGTACGCTTACAGCATTTTTTGATACTATACCAAGATTGCACTTTATGCAAGAATTTCGAAAATTATGCAGAAGATATCCAATGAGTTGAAAGGCAAGAGGTTTTATTACAAATACATAGGCCTCATTGCCCAAAGTGGAGGGGGAGGTAGGAAGGAGGAGCGCGTTTATGGTATCCTGCCAATCAAGTCGGGGGTGATGAAGGCATGAAACGCGTATATGTGGAAAATCTGGGGTGTTCGAAAAACCAAGTCGATGCCGAGGTCATGGTCGCCTGCCTCGGCGATACGTTTGTCCTCACCGAGGACGCCGGCGAGGCCGATTTGATCCTCGTGAACAGCTGTGGCTTCATCCAGTCGGCGAGGGAGGAGTCGGTGGAGGCGTTCTTTTCCCTCCACGATGCCAACCCCACGGCGAAGATCATCCTCAGCGGCTGTATGGCCGAGCGGTATCGGGACGAACTGGCATCTGAGCTCACCGAAGCATCGGCGATCTTCGGCAACCGTGACCTCTCCCAGATCAGGGAGGTGGTGGATCACGTCTTTGCGGGAGAGCGCGTCGTCTCCACCCCCGCCTATGGGGATGTCGCTGACGATGTGTGGGAACGGAACGAACTCTTCAACTACCCCGGCAGCGCCTACCTGAAGATCAGCGAGGGGTGCAACCATCGCTGCTCCTACTGCGCCATCCCCCTGATCCGCGGCAGTCTGCGCAGCCGTCCCATGGAGCAGATCATCGCCGAGGCGAAGGATCTCGTGGAGTCGGGGGTCAAGGAGATCAACCTCATCGCCCAAGACCTTGCCGCCTACGGTACCGACCGGGAGGGAGGGGTGAGCCGCTTCATGGAGTTGCTCGCTTCTCTTGTGGCCATCGAGGGCGACTTCAAGATTCGCCTGCTCTACATCCACCCCGACGCCTTCCCCTCCGAGCTGCCGGCCTTCATCAAAAAGAATCCAAAGGTCCTGCCATACTTCGACATCCCCTTCCAGCATGCCAATACCGCCATCCTGCGCAGCATGGGGCGGGTGGGCAGCGCCGAGCGCCATCTCGCCCTCATCGCCTCCATCAGGGCCGAGATCCCCGATGCCGTGATCCGTTCAACGATCCTCTTGGGGTACCCGGGAGAGGATGACGCCTCCTTCGCCGAGGTCATCGATTTTCTCAAACGCGCCGAGCTGGACTGGGTCGGCTCCTTCATCTATAGCCGTGAGGAGGGGACCCGCGCCGCAACGCTGCGGGGTGAGGCACAGCACAAAAAGGCGGTGATTGAAGCAACACGACGACAGAAGGCCCTAGAGAGAGTACAGAGACCCATCACGGAGGCCCGCCTCGCCCGCTTTGTGGGAACAGAGATGGATGTCCTGATCGAGGAGCCGATCGAAGGCGAGGACCTCGCCATCGGCCGCGGCTGGGGCCAGGCCCCCGAGGTCGACGGCCTCATCGTCGTCATGGGACGAGGCCTCACCGCCGGGACGGTCGTCCGCTGTGGCATCAGGCGGGTCAACGGGCTCGACCTAGAGGCGATCGTCATCGAAGGAGGTGCCAATGCCTGATATCCAAACCCTGCTCGACCATCTCAATGGGCCGCAACGCGAGGCGGTGCTGGAGAACAGCCGCCCCCTCTTGGTGCTCGCCGGGGCCGGCAGCGGCAAGACTCGGGTCATCACCACCAAGATCGCCTACGCCATCGAGACGCTGCAGATCCCCCCATACCAGATCCTTGCGGTGACCTTCACCAACAAGGCGGCCAATGAGATGAAGGAGCGCGTCATCGACATGCTCGACGGCAGGAGCGACGCCCACGAAGCGGTCATCCGGACCTTCCACTCCTTCGGCGCCTGGCTGCTCCGCCGCTTCGGCAGCGAGATCGGCCTGGAAGCGAACTTCACCATCTACGACGACGAGGATTCACTCTCGCTGCTCGCCTCCTGCTTCCCCAGCCAGAAGAAGAGCGACCTCAAGCCGGTGATGAACTCAATCTCGTACATGAAGGACCGAGGCCTCGGTCCCAACGACCGTCTCCCCGCTGTCAACCAGAACGATTCGTTCCGTTCGATGTTCGCCCGCTACGAGGAGCGCCTCGCTGAGGTGGGGAACGTCGACTTCGCCGACTTGATCTCCCGCTCCTGCACACTGCTGAAGCAGAGCGAGCAGGTGCGCTCCTATATCCATCGGCGCTTTTCCATGATTCTCGTCGACGAGTACCAGGACACCAACGCCGCCCAGTTCTCCCTGCTCCGCCTCTTGGTGGGGCCTTCCACCTTCGTCTGTGTCGTCGGGGACGACGATCAGTCGATCTATCGCTTCCGCGGTGCGGAGGTGGCCAACATCCTCAGCTTCCCCTCCCACTTCTCCAACACGCGGACCATCAAGCTGGAACAGAACTACCGCTCGACCGAGGCGATCCTCGATGTGGCCAACTCGGTCATCCGGCGCAACAAAGGGCGTCACCCCAAGCGCCTCTGGACCGAGCAGAAAACCGGGGACAAGCCCACCCTCTACTATGTGCAGGACGAGCGGGATGAGGTGGAACGCGTCGCCCAGATCCTCAAAGCGGACCGCCGCTTTGACAACAGCGCTGTACTCTACCGCACCAACGCACAGTCGCAGGCCTTCGAGACCGGATTCAAGCGCCTCGGCATCCCGTATAAGGTCGTCGGCGCGTTGCAGTTCTTCGACCGTGAGGAGGTCAAGGACGGTCTCTCTCTTCTCTACCTCCTCTCCAACAGCCGCGATGAGGTGAGTTTTCGGCGCATCATCAACAAACCGGCGCGGTCGATCGGGCCGGCGGCCATCGAGAAGATCCTCGCCTACGGCAGGGAGGCGGAGGGAAACCTCCTTACCATGCTCACCATGGCCTGCGAGAGGGGGGCGCTCTCTCCCAAGGTCGCCGATGGGGTGCGTCCCTTGGTGACCGCCTTTGAGGAGGCGCATCGACTGCTCGAGGAGGGCAGGCTTGTCGATCTGACCACCCACCTGCTCACCGAGAGCGGGCTCTTGGCCTACTATGAAGGTGAGGATAAGAAGAACGGCACCTTCCGGGTCCAGAACCTCGCTCAGTTGGTCAACGCCATCGGCCAGGTCGAGCAGAGCCTCGATGGCTTTCTCGCTTTCTTGGAGCAGCTGGCCCTCGACCGGACCACGCTGGCCGACCACGACCCGCGCGAGGAGGCCGGGGTCACCTTGATCACCATGCACAACACCAAGGGGCTGGAGTTCGACCGTGTCTTCGTCGTGGGGATGGAGCAGGGCCTCTTCCCCGGTCGCAATGGAACGCACGAAGATGACCTTGAGGAGGAGCGCCGTACCTTCTACGTGGCCCTCACCCGTGCAAAGCGTGAGCTCTACCTGCTCAGTGCAAAGCGCCGGATGCTCTGGGGCAAGATCTCCCTCCAGGAGCCCAGCGTCTTTCTGGATGAGATCGAAGCGGGGCTGCTCTCCATCATCGGGGAGCCGTCGCAGGGGGCCAAAGCCTGGGGAGGCTGGGATGAGAGGCCACGGGCCCGGGTGGGGTGGGGCAGTGGTGGCGGCAATCTCATCCAACAGGGCTTCGGCAAGGATGCAAAGGCCTTCACCATGAAGACGGTGCACCACCTCCCAAAAGCCGGCACGCCGCTCTTTCCCGTCGGCCAGAGGGTCTACAACGACCGCTACGGGGAGGGGGAGGTGGTCAGCTCAAGACAGCGAGCCGACGGGGAGAAGGTCATCGAGGTGAACTTCTTCGGCGGGAAGCGGGCGACGTACGTCGAAAAGTTCGCCGACCTGGAGAAGATCGAGTCGTGATGCGCCCCAAGGGTAGACACGGAGGCAGTGAAGGTTATACAATGCCTGTCGTTGTCCTCTTTGACTTCAGGTGAAGTCGACGGGGTGACAAGATTTTTTTTGCAACCATGGCAATGCCGACCAGAGGCGGGGTGAGGGACTTGTTTCTCCGCTGCGGCCCGGGTTGGATGCCTTTGACCATACGGTCTTCTGAGCGTACAGCCATGCTGTGCCGTACAGCAGGACCGGATCGTACGGACGGTGTGCCGCACGAGCTCGGCGGGGAGGAACCAATCCTGCCCGTCACCCTCCCACCTTTCCCAGGGAGGAGTGCTCTGGCCGTCGTCCCCGAGAGGAACCGCCTTTGATTTGCTCATCAAGGTGGTGGAATCTCCGATCCGCACTCTTTGTTGTTCAGGGGATGCGCAGCGCAGCCGATAAGAGCTGCACTCACCGGGTATGGACAACGGCACGCCTGAGCATACGTCCTGGCCACACCAGGATGGATAAAACACACGCAAGGCAGCACCTTGCAGGACAGGAAGAGTAGATGAAGACAATTTTTGTAAAACCGCTGACTCTCGAGAAGAAGTGGTATCTGATTGATGCAGAGGGAAAGGAGCTGGGCAAGGTCGCCGTCGCCGCAGCACGCATCCTCAGGGGAAAGAACAAGAGTTACTACACTCCCCACCAGGATATGGGTGACTACGTGGTCATCATCAACGCAGAGAAGGCAAACGTCACCGGCAAGAAGCGGACCGACAAGATGTACTACCGCCACAGCGGCTACCCGGGTGGACTTCGCAAGTTCTCGTATGAGCAGATGCTCAAGCGCAACCCCGTCTTCCCGATGGAGCATGCGGTGAAGGGGATGTTGCCCCGTGGACCACTCGGTCGTCAGATGTTCACCAAAATGAAGGTCTATGCCGGAAGTGAGCACCGCCAGCAGGCCCAGCAGCCCATCACGGTTGAAATCTAAGGTAGGAAGAGAAGATGGCAAAGAAAGAAGCAAAGAAAGTTGAGAACCTCGGTCATGGCGTCGGAAGGCGCAAGACCTCCGTTGCCCGTGTCTACCTCAGAGAGGGAGATGGCAAGATTGTGATCAATGGCAGGACGCTGGACAGCTACTTCGGGAACCCGATGCTCGAGTTCATCGTCAAGCAGCCGCTGGTGACCACCGAAACCGGCGATAAGTACGACATCTTGATCAACGTCAAGGGTGGTGGGACCTCCGGTCAGGCAGGCGCCTGCCGCCACGGCATCGCCCGTGCCCTCGTCGCCCATGACGAGGCGTATCGCCCGGCCCTCAGGGCCGCCGGATTCATGACCCGTGACCCGAGGATGGTCGAGCGTCAGAAGTACGGTCAGCCCGGCGCTCGCCGCAAGTTCCAGTTCTCCAAGCGCTAAATGGCCTTTGCGAGAATCGAGAGGGAAGCTCCTCGGCAGGGATACGAAATCTCTTGCACGGGAGCTTTCCCTTTTTTGTTGAGTCGTGACCTCTTCATCCAGGAGGGCCTTCACCTCGGTCAAGAGCTCAGTGAAGCGGAGTATCACCGGCTGAGGGAGCTCCAGGGCCGCCATGCGTGCAAAGCCCAAGCGCTGATCTACCTCGCCATGCGTGAGCACACCCGCTTCGAACTGGTCCAGAAGCTGATGAAGAAACACTACGCACCGGATGACATCGACCCGGTTCTCAGCGACCTTGAGGATGAGCAGCTGCTCAGTGAACTGCGCTACGCCCGCCTCTTCATCGAACAGCGCCTGAAGCGGAAGCGTGAGGGACGCGCCATGATGGCACGCCGCCTTGCCCAGAAGCGCGTCAACCGGGACGATGCCCAACGGGCCCTGGACGAGTTCTACACCGAGGAGCTGACGAGTGCCTATGTCCGCCAGGCGTACCGGGATACAATCGTGAAGGTCGGGGAGGAGCACATCCGCTACGCGTTGCAAAAGAGCGGCTTCACCTCCTCTGAGATCCGGATGGCCTTGGACGAGTGGGGAGGTGATGATGACTAAGAAACTGATGGGCATCCTCTTGGTGCTCGCCCTCTCGATGCCCCTCTTCTCCTTCTCCTACAACAAGGATCTCGATATCGCGGGGGACATCACCAGCGCCCTCTCCTTGGCGACGCCTGCAGTCTTGTTCATCGACGCCCCCTCCTCAGACTACCTGACCATCGCCTCGAGCTGGGGCGCGACGATGCTCACCTCCTATGGGATGCGCACCCTGCTCAAGCACACCATCGACCGAGAACGTCCGTATGTAGACCAGCCATCACGCCCAGCCGATACCAGTGAAGACAACGACTCCTTCCCCAGCGGCCACACGCTCATGTCCTTCGCCAGCGCCGCATACCTCCAGACGATGGGCTCGCTCTTCTACCCCGACTCCAAGACGGTGAAGATCACCGCGATCGCCACCTGGACGCTGGCCGGGAGCACGGCGATCCTTCGGGTGGTCGGCGGCAGCCACCACCTCACCGATGTACTGGCTGGCGCCGCCATCGGTTCAACCCTCGGCTTCTTGGGGCCGTGGATCACCAGCAAACTCGTGAAGGACAACCCTGCCGCCCCCACGCTTCTGGTGGGGCAGATCGTCGCCGTGCAGGTGACTCTGTAGGGCTGCCCACTGTAGCCTTGAAGACAGCACAAGACCCCACCGCAGTGGGGTCTTGTCGTCTTCACCGTTGAATCATTTCTCCTTGATGTGGGCCAAGAAGTCGCGAAATCCGTTCCCGTTCTCGTGGCGTACCTCGTAGTCGACCAGCGGGTAGTGCTCCATCAC
>LVBF01000221.1 GCA_001604325.1 Spirochaetales bacterium Spiro_04 | reverse complement strand
CAACACCTCATCATACTCTTGGTTTCCAGACAACTCTTTGTGATTATACAACACAAATCTCCACATGTGCTTCACATTCTACCATAATCATCATCGTACTGTGAGTTTTGCAGAGATTGGGTGCCCTCCTATGCACTGAGTTCACCAAGCGTGCATCCCAGTACACACCCGACGCTTGCATGGAGGGCGAGAGAGGGGCTACACTTTGGCGATGGCAAAGCGGTATCCCACCCTCCTCTTCGACACCCTCATTTTCCTTCTCCTCGCCCTCGCTATCGTCCTCATCGCGTTGAGGACCTACAGCGGTGGCTCGGGCTACGTCGAGGTGCGCACCCACCAGGCCGTCTACCGCTACTCCCTCGCCGCCGACCAGGACGTCACCGTCACCGGCCCGCTGGGTGAGACCACCATCCACATCGCCGGCGGGAAGGCGAGCATCACCGACTCATCCTGCCCCACCAAGAGCTGCACGCAGCAACGAGCCATCGCGCTAAGCGGGCAGTGGATCGCCTGCCTTCCCAACCAGGTCCTCCTCACCATCGTCGGCAAGGGAGCCGATACGGAGGTCGATGATGTCGCGATCTGAACGCACCGTCGCCTTCATCAGCGCCGTGACGCTGCTCTGCTCCACCCTGGAGTTCCTCATCCCCAAGCCGCTGCCCTTCCTCCGCCTGGGGTTGGCGAACCTGCCGCTGCTCATCATCCTCGACACCATCTCCTTCAAATCCTACCTCGCCATCCTCCTCTTGAAGGTCATCGGGCAGGGGATGGTCAGCGGCACCCTCTTCTCCTACCTTATCCTTGTCTCACTGGCCGGCACGCTGGCCAGCGGCCTTGCCATGTATGGGGCAAAGCGCCTCTTGGGAAGACACGTCTCACTGGTCGGCATTTCTCTGATCGGCGCCTTCGCCTCCAACCTCAGCCAGATCAGTGTCGCCGCTGCCATCGTCTACGGAAGATCCATCTGGATCGCCGCCCCCTTGATGCTCGCCCTGGGCATGGCCACCAGCTTGATCCTCGGCATCCTCGCCGAGCGCTACCGCCTGAAGAGCACCTTCGTCCCCCTCCTGGGCGACCCCTCCTTCACCCCCGCCCATCTGAGAGCGGAGGAGCGCAGCGCCCAGAGGACGGCGACCATCGCTTTGATGGTCACCATCGCGGCGATCATCGCCGCCGATGGCCTTCCTGCCCTCCTTGCCATCATGCTGCTGCTCTACGCCATGCAGGCTTCCTGCCGGCGCAAGATCCGCCTCACCCCCCCGCTCGCCCTCCTCTTCTCGCTGGCCGTGCTCAGCCTGGCTGAACCAAACGGGCGGGTGCTTCTCTCCTTCGGCCGTCTCGCCTTCACCGAGACGGCCCTCCACAACGCGCTTTCAAAGGCGCTGCGCCTCATCGCCCTCCTCTCGGCCAGCCAAGCGCTGGTGGGCACCAACGTGAGGCTGAAGGGGAGGATCGGCTCGATCCTCACCCTCACCCTCGCATACTTTGCCCGCCTGACCCACGCCTTTAGAAACACCTCGGGCTCCATCGTGAATCGAATCGACCAAGCCCTCCTCTTCACCGCACGCGAAGCGGATGAAGAGGCATCATCAACGACGGCGGCGCGGCCCATCCACACCCCGATCGTGGTGCTCCTTGCCACCCTCGTGGTGGCGGTGTCTCTGATGAGCAGGGTTTTGCAATAGAAATTGTTTGACCTTTTCTCAACAATCTTACAGGAATGTTTCCGTTATTATGTTTTAAGTATAATCATCTCCCATTAATACTCATATAATTATCTTAATAACGCTATTTAACTACCTAATAGACAATTTAAAGTATATTATTATAGTAATTAAGAATATATTTACATATCTTTAGAATATTAATGCTATTGACACTATTCGATAAATATTTATATATTAAGGCCATCACAGAGACAAGGAGTCACACCATGGCCAAGACAACAGAAACCTTTGAAGGCCAACAAGAACTCGCCGCCCTCATCGAGTGCGTCAAGCGAGCACAAGAGCGATACGCCACCTACTCCCAGGAGCAGGTCGACGCCATATTCCGCGCGGCTGCGATCGCAGCCAATGATGAGCGCATCACCCTCGCCTCCATGGCGGTCGAGGAGACCGGCATGGGGATCGTCGAGGACAAGGTCATCAAGAACCACTTCGCCGCCGAGTACATCTTCCATAAGTATAAGGATGAGAAGACCTGCGGGACCATCGAGGTCGATGAGGCGTTCGGCATCGCCAAGATCGCCGAGCCGAAGGGCCTCATCGCCGGCATCATCCCGACCACCAACCCCACCAGCACGGCGATCTTCAAGTGCCTCATCTCCCTGAAGACGAGGAACGCCATCATCATCAGCCCTCACCCCCGGGCAAAGCAGTGCACCGTGGCGGCGGCCAAGGTGATCCTTGACGCAGCGGTGAAAGCAGGGGCACCTGAGGAGATCATCGCCTGGAT
>LVBF01000220.1 GCA_001604325.1 Spirochaetales bacterium Spiro_04 | reverse complement strand
CTACAACTTCCGCCTCGAACCGTCGTTGACGCTGGGGTGTGGAAGCTGGGGCAACAACTCCATCAGTGAGAACGTCGGGCCCAAGCACCTCTTGAACATCAAGACCGAAGCCGCACGGAGGGAGAATATGCTCTGGTTCAAGCTGCCACCGAAAATCTACTTCAAATACGGATCGCTGCCCATCGCTTTGGGCGAGCTGAAGGGCAAGAAACGGGCCTTCATCGTCACGGACAGCTATCTCTTTGCAAGCGGGATGGTCGACCGCATCACCGCATCGCTCTCCGCCCTGGGCATCGAGAGCGAGACCTTCCACCAGGTCAAGCCCGACCCGACGCTCGCCACCATCACGCTGGCGATGGGAATGATCAACACGTTCAAGCCCGATGTCCTCATCGGCCTCGGCGGTGGATCGCCGATGGATGCGGCCAAGATCATGTGGCTGCTCTATGAGCACCCGGAGGTGAAGTTCGAGGGCCTGGCGTTGCGGTTCATGGACATCCAGAAGCGGATCTACTCCTTCCCCGACATGGGCAAGAAGGCCGACCTGGTCTGCATCCCCACCACCAGCGGAACCGGCAGTGAGGTGACCCCGTTCGCCATCATCACCGACGAGAAGACGGGCATGAAGTGGGCCATCGCCGACTACGCCCTCACCCCGACGATGGCGATCGTCGACAGCGAGCTGGCGATGAGTCAACCGAAGGGCCTGACGGCAAGCTGCGGCTTGGACGTTTTGACCCACGCCTTGGAGGCGTTGGCCTCCTCGATGGCCACCGACTACACCAACGGCCTTGCCCTGGAGGCGTCACGCATGATCTTCAAGTACCTGCCCCAGGCGTACCACAATGGTGCGGACCGCAAGGCGCGGGAGAAGGTGCACAACGCATCGACCATCGCCGGCATGGCGTTCTCCAACGCCTTCCTCGGTGTCTGTCACTCGATGGCGCACAAGCTCGGTGCCAAGTTCCATGTCCCCCACGGGATGGCCAATGCGTTGCTCCTCTGCAACGTCATCCGCTACAACGCCAATGACAACCCCACCAAGCAGGCGGCCTTCCCCCAATACGAGTACCCCTCGGCGGCCAGCCGCTATGCGCGGGCGGCCGACTACGTAGCCATGGAGGTCAATGAGCAGGCCAACACCCCGCTCATCACCATCAAGGCGAACGCCACGATGCGGGAGAAGGCGGATGCGTTGGTCCAGGCGATCGAGCAGCTGAAGAGTGAGCTGGGCATCCCCGCCTCCATCCAGGCGTGGGGCGTGGGCGAAGAGGAGTTCTTGGCGGCGGTGGACGAAATGTCCATCCAGGCCTTCGACGACCAGTGCACGGCGAGCAACCCCCGCTACCCGCTGATCAGTGAGATCCGCCGCCTCTACCTCGATTCCTTCTACGGCAGGGCTTTTGTAGAGGAATCCAAGTAAATCAGCCTCTCTCGAGTGTGTGCCGGCCTTCTGCACGGGGCCGGTACACACGTTTTTTTATCCCGGCCACCATCGTGGGTCGCCTGAGGGCGTTCCCCTACCCGCACCCCGACTGTACAGACCTCCCCGCTTTGGCTACGATGGGCCCATGCACCCCTACTCACTCATCTGCTGCGACATCGACGGGACCTTGCTAGACAGCGATCATACCATCAGCGAGCGGACAAAACGTGCCGTCCGGGCGGTCGTTGGGCGCGGCATCGCCGTCGCCCTAGTCAGTGGGCGCAGCCCCCAGAGCCTCACCCTGCTACAGGAGGAGCTCTCCTTGACGGGACCGCTCGGCTGTTTCAACGGCGCTCTGAGCCTCGATGCGGAGCAGCACATCATCGACGAGCAGCCCATCGACTACCGCTCGGCGCTTCGCGCCCTCGATGAGCTGGCCCACACCGAGCTGGAATTTTTCCTCTACACCAACGAGAGCTGGTATGTACAGGCCCATAACCGCTGGTACGACAGCGAAGTCGCCCTCACCGGCATACCGGGGACCATCGCCCCCCTTCGTGAGTTGGAGAGCCTCCTGGAGGGGGACGAGAAGCCGTTCAAGCTCTTGGCGATGCACCGGGACCGCTTCTACATCACCGATATGACAGGCGAACTGGCAGCTCACTTTGCCGGGAGGCTGAACATCTTCAACTCCCATCCCCTTTTCATCGAGATCATGGCGCCGGATGTGGACAAGGGTCGCTCGGTGCGCGCCTTCGAGGAGCACTACCAGGTGACACGCGACCGCGTCATCGCCATCGGCGACTACTACAACGACATTCCAATGTTCCAGGCGGTGGGCCTTGCCGTTGCGATGGGCAACGCCCCTCCCGGTGTACAGGCCCACGCCCACCAGATTGCCCCCGCCAATACAGAGGAGGGGCTCGCACGCTTCCTCGAGAGCTTGGTATGAAGGCCCCGCTGTCGATCTACCGGGGCCTGCCGAGACCGATCTACACCCTCTTCCTCTCCACCGTCATCAACTCGGTGGGGGTCTTCGTCTACCCTTTCCTCACCCTCTACCTGACCCAACGTCTCGGCTACCCGCCGGCGAAGGCCGGCCTCTTTCTCACCGTGGCCT
>LVBF01000219.1 GCA_001604325.1 Spirochaetales bacterium Spiro_04 | reverse complement strand
CTCTCATCATCGCCCAAGAGGGGGTGAAGCAGCTCGACCTCTTGCGCACCCGTACCTTCGCCAACCGTTGCTACGTCGATGTCGAGATCGCCGCCGACGGCACACAGAGCCTGACCGAGGCTCATGCCGTGGCCGAACGCGTCCATGACAGCATCGAAGCGGCCTTCCCCGCGGTGAAGCACTGCATGGTGCATGTAAACCCCTACAAGGGCAAGAAACGGTAAGAGTATGCTGGAAAAACCGCATGCATTGGGCTATGATGGNNCGCATGGCAGATTTGAAGCATATCCGTTCTGACTTCGTCCCCGGCCACTGGCAGTTCGCCACCGATGGGGGCAAGAGTTTTACCATAGGAAAGGAGAGTACTCCCTACGACTACCTCTTGGGAGCCCTCAGCGGCTGTCTCTTCGCCACCTTCGACGACCTGGCCAAAAAGATGAAGGTCGCCTGGGAGCACGTGGGCTTCGAGGTGGACGGGGAGAAGCGCTCTGAGGTCCCCACCACCTTTGAGTGGGTCACCATCAAGGTGACGGCCACCGGGGTGGACAACCACGCCAAGTTCACCAAGGCATTCGAGACGGCGACCCGCTACTGCTCCATCTACACGACCATCTCCCAAGTCGCCCGGATGGATTGGTCGGTGAACTTCGCCTAGGACAGATCGATGATAAGCGAACCAGTGCTCTTTGAGACGCTCAAGGCCTCCATCAAGCAGTTCGAACACGAGGACTCGATGCTCCTGTCATGGCCGAAGGCAAAGGCGAGCATCGCCCATGCCCTGGCCATGCACATCACAGAGAACATCACCCTCCCCTCAGATGATCTCTTCATCGACATCATGGCCGAGGGCGCCGATGTGGTGGTCCATGACCGCAATGGTACGCTGCTCCTCGCCCTGGTCATCTCCACCACCTACCTCACCGCCGCCCAGCAAGCACAGCTGCGGAATCTGAAGGAGCGGGAGTGCACACTGGTCTTCGGCATCGCCTTCCTCAAGGAGAAGGAGTACCACCTCCTCTACCGGGTACGGCGTGACGCGGTCGATTACTACCACTACCGCAAGCACAACCAGAGCGTGGTGCGCCTGAGGGAACGGGACCACGGCAGTGATGAGGGGCAGTTGTTGTTGGGAATCGGCACAAAACAAAAGAAGAAAAAGAACGCTACACCGGATCGATGACCCGGTGGAGCCCGGTCATCTTGTCGACGCCACGGCGGTGGGCATCCTCACTGCCGTTCCACTCCTTGCCACGGTTCTCCGACTTGTGCATCTGTGTCATCCAATGCAGGTCACGGGCGATGCGGTCGAGGTTCTCCGTCTCAAGACGGGTCATCTCAGAGACAAAGGCATCAGAGCGACTCTTGGAAATCGCTTCGAGCCCCCGCTCCAAGAGCAGGCTGAAGTGGTGGAGGCAAAACCCCTTTGAAGCGAGCAAGGCCGCTCTGAACTCCTCCTCCTGCTCCCAGAGGTAGGCGGTGGTGAAGAGGTAGCGTTGCAGCCGTCCCTCCATGGCGGTACAGGCCAAACACCCCGCCTCCCGCTCAGCCAGCTGCTCCTTGAATCGGGCCACGGCGGCCTTGGCGCCCCACCTCCCCTTGGCCCGGGAGAGATCGGCGAGGCTGCCCTGCATCCGCGCTCGGGAGGCAGCGAGGTAGGTGTCCGCCATCAGGCTGAGTCCCTGGCTCTTGTTCGCCGCAAGCAACAGCTGCCAGTGAGTGGTACAGAAGCCGCTCTCGTTTACCCTCACCCGAGTCTCGGGGTTCATCACCGAGCTGCCGAGGTAGAAGGCGATGGCATCGCTCTCCGCCTCACCCATCAGGTCACAGATATAGCACTCGCTGCCGCTTCTGACCCCATCCCATACCGGGATCCGTTCCAGTTCCAGCTTCATCGCGCCGGCCCGTATTTCATGCGCATCAGTTGGGCCAGTCGCCCCTCCTCAAGCGGATGAAGCTGGCAACCGGCGCCTTCCATCAAGCGGGTGTACAGCGTCATCTGGCTGGCCCGCTCCAAGAGCTCGATCTTATCAAAGGCATCGAGCAGCGACTTGCCGATGGTCAGCACCCCGTGGTTTTCCAGCAGGAGCACATCGTGGTCGAAGGCCTTCATCGCAACCTGTTCGGCCAGGTCGACGGTCCCCATGAGGCGGTAGTCGACGAAGATCGGATCTTCGAGGATGTAGTAGGATTCAGCGATGAGGTGGGTATCGATGGCGACACCCCCGTCCCGGCTCAAGGCGGTGAACGCCGAGGCATAGGTAGGATGGGCATGGACGACCGCCATCGCATCAGGGCGAGAGATGAGGATGAGGCGGTGCATCTCCGTCTCGATGGAGAGGCGAAGATGGGGAGTGAGACTCTTCCCCTCGAGGGTGACGATGGCGATCTGGTCAGCGACCAACCTCCCCTTGTCCAACGCCGACGGGGTGATGAGGAAGTGATTCTTATCCAACCTCAGACTGATGTTCCCCCCGCTTGCCGTCGTCAAGCCACGATCATAGAGNNGTCTGCGACCGCGCTGCGCTCCGCTTCGAATCTCATAGTGCTCATGCGGCGAGTATAGCATGCAAGCACGGTGATGGGAACAGAACACAGTGACGCGGACGCCATGGTATCATCGTGCGCCCGGATGACTGATCATCCCTCCCTAGCGCCCCCACCCGGCTCAATACTCGGTGATCAGCAGGTATCTCGCCTCTTCATCCTCTTCGATCAGAGGAAATCGTGGCAGGTCCTCATAGAAGCGATTGTCGTTGTTGTCGTCATTGACTGCGCTGACCTCACCGAGGAGGACCCTGCCCGTCCCCTTCTTCCCGTAGAAGCGATGGTACATGAGCGGGAGCAGCGTGATGCTTTGTCCCGGGACCAGGACGATCGGCTCTCCCGCTTCAACGGTATGACGAGTCCCATCGATGCTGACGTGGACGGGGGTATCGAGCCGCTCCTCCCGCTCGTCGCTATTCCATAATTCGACCACCAGATCCCCTCCTCCCCGGTTGATGATGTCCTCCATCTTGGACCAATGGAAATGGATGGGCGTCTCTTGCTCTTCCTGTGCTATCAGCAGCTTCTCGGCATACGGCTTGGGGTAGCGCTCCTTGTCATGCGGATTGCCGTTGCGGATGGTGAGCACCACAAGACCGCGCCGATCAAAATCACCGCTCCCAAAATCCGTGACGTCCCAGCCGAGCATATTGTGTGCGATCTCTTGGCTGGTCGCTTTCTTTGTCTGCCACTGTTGTGGGTTCCAGTAGGCAAACGGCGGCATCTTGAAGCCGAGGCTCTCAATAAAGGATATCGCTTCGTCTATGAGGCTGTTTATCTTCGATCGTTTCATGGCGACCCTCCCTCCCCGCTGCTGTCATTTCATCATACCCCCGCCTCGGCAGTGACTCAAGGGATGCCGTGATCGGTGTTGGGGTGAAGGAAGAGGGCGGGCGACTCGCCCCACACCTTGAGAAGAAGCGTCCTCATTTGCTACAATGCCCCTCAAGGAGAGCAACCGATGAGGATGTCCAAACTCTTTTCCAGAACCCTGCGCGAAGCGCCCAGCGGCGCCGACAGCAA
>LVBF01000041.1 GCA_001604325.1 Spirochaetales bacterium Spiro_04 | reverse complement strand
CTGCTCACCGATGCCACGGGCATCGATGACAAGTCCTTCAACGCAGCCGCATGGAGAGGCATTGTCGAGTTCTACGGCGATACAGTCGAGAATCCAGCCAATCGCGGCAAGCTCTATGACGTTGTCACCGCACAGACCCAGGATATGTATATCCCCAACCTGCGCCAGGCAGCCGATGAGGGCTACGACCTGATCATGGTCACCGGGTTCACTTGGGCGGATGCACTGGGCGAAGTCGCCCCGCAGTATCCCAACCAGAAGTTCACCATCGTCGACGTTGACTGGGTTGGCCAGCCGAACGTGATGGAGTTCATCTACAGCGAGGAGCAGGGCTCCTTCCTCGTCGGCCTCGCCGCAGCACTGCAGGCGAAGGAGGACGGGATCGCCAACCCGCGCTTCGGCTTCATCGGCGGCGTGCCGGGCAGCACCATCACGAAGTTCGAGATCGGCTATATCCAGGGCATCCGTTCGGTCTTCCCGAACGCTGTGATCTACGACTACTACGCAAACGACTGGGGCAAGCCCGAGTTGGCCAAGGCCCAGGCGAAGAACTGGTACGACATGGGTGTCTACTGCATCTTCAGTGCAGCCGGCGGCACCGGAAACGGAACCATCGCACAGGCCAAGGAGTATCGCGCACAGGGCAAGAACGTCTGGGCGATCGGCGTCGACAGTGACCAGTACACCGATGGCATCTACACCGGCACCAAGAGTGCGGTGTTGACCTCGATGCTCAAGCGTGTGGAGAACTCCTCACTGATGGTCCTGAACGCAGTGGCCGACGGTACCTTCAAGGGTGGCGTGGTGCAGATGGGCATGGAAGATGAGGGTGTCGGCTACTCGACGGCGAACCCCGAGCTCTCTGCGAGCGTCAGGGCGCAGGTCGATGCAGCAAAGACTGATGTCCTCAACGGCAAGATCAAGCTGTACAAGACCTACAAGGAAGCACTGGCAGCCGGTGCGGTTCCTGCAGGCCTTGCGGCGCTGGACGACTGATCACGATATGGCCGGCAGGAGACTGCCGGCTCTTTCCCTGTCCATCACCCCTGGTGGACAGCGGAAGAGCACGCAACAAGGAGCCATAGGTGAGTGAATATGCAATCGAGATGAGGGGAATCACCAAGACCTTCCCCGGTGTCGTTGCAAACGACAACGTGACCCTCCAGGTGCGACCACGGGAGATTCATGCCCTGCTTGGTGAAAACGGTGCGGGAAAGTCGACGCTGATGTCGATTCTCTTCGGGTCGTACAGCGCCGACAGCGGTCAGATCTTCCTCGACGGGGAGGAGGTGTTCATCAAGAACCCCAACGTCGCCACGGCACTGGGCATCGGCATGGTGCACCAACACTTCAAGTTGGTGCAGAACTACACGGTCACCGAGAACATCGTCCTGGGCATGGAGCCGACGAAGGGGCGGCTCCTCGATCTCAAGAGCGCCCGGGCCAAGGTAGCCGAGCTGAGCGAGCAGTACGGCCTCTCCGTCGATCCCGACGCCTTGATCGAGGAGATCACCGTCGGCCAACAACAGCGGGTGGAGATCCTCAAGACCCTCTTCAGAAACGCCAACATCATCATCTTCGATGAACCGACGGCGGTGTTGACCCCCCAGGAGATCGACGAGCTGATGGAGATCCTGAGGAAGCTGAAGAGCGAGGGCAAGACCATCCTCTTGATCACCCACAAGCTGCGGGAGATCAAGGAGGTGGCCGACCGCTGCAC
>LVBF01000003.1 GCA_001604325.1 Spirochaetales bacterium Spiro_04 | reverse complement strand
CTCATCCTCAGAATCTCGTTGAGCTCACTGCTGATCATGATGATCGACTTGCCCTCGGCGGCAAGCTCGGCCATCAGGGAGTAGATCTCGCTCTTCGCCCCGACGTCGATGCCGCGCGTCGGCTCATCGAAGATCAGGATCTTGCTGTTCTTGATCAACCACTTGGCGATGACCACCTTCTGCTGGTTGCCCCCCGAGAGGTTCTTCACCAGCTGTTGCAGCGAGGGGGTCTTCACATCAAGTTTATCCACAAACTCGGCGGCGGTATCTTCCAGCTTCTTGAGCGAGAGCAACAGCGTGGGGGAGAGCTCGTTGTACGCCGCCATCACGGAGTTGTCCGATACGGGGAGGCGAATGGCAAGACCGTAGCGTTTGCGGTCCTCGCTGAGGTAGCCGATGCCACGGCGCACCGCATCAAGCGGCTCGCGGATCAAGACGGGGGTGCCATCGATCTCAATGATGCCGGTTGATGGATCGGCGCCGTAGAGCGCGCGCATCGTCTCGGTGCGCCCTGCTCCCATCAACCCGGCGAAGCCGAGGATCTCGCCCTTGCGCAGTTCAAAGTTGATGTCCCGAACCAGACGTCCCGCATTGAGGTTGGAGACCTTCAACACCACCGGGGCATCGGGGGCCACCATCGAATGGCTCTTGGGCTCCTCATAGATGACCCGCCCCACCATCATGTTGATCATCCGCTCCTTGGAGAGCTCACTCGTCTTCTCGGTGCCGACGTACTCGCCGTCACGAAGCACTGTCACCCGGTCGGTGATGACGCCGATCTCGTCGAGGCGGTGGCTGATGTAGATCATCGCCACGCCTTTGGCGGCAAGGTCGCGCATGATGGTGAAGAGGTCGTCGATCTCACGATCGGTCAACGCGGCGGTGGGCTCGTCGAGGATGAGGACCTTCAGATCATGGGAGACCGCCTTGGCGATCTCGACCATCTGCTGTTTTCCCACCGTCAGATTGGCGAGCTTCTCGGTCGCATCGATGTCCATGTTGAGGCGGCTCAGCAGCTCGGCGGCGCGTTTGTTCTGCGCCTTCTCATCGAGCAGCCACCCCCTCCCCTTCGTCGATTCACGCCCGATGAAGAGGTTTTGGGCAACCGTGAGATGGTCCATCATGTTCAGTTCTTGGTGGACGATCGCGATACCGGCGTCCAGCGAGTCCTTCGGCCCCTTGGGGTTGAAGGGCTGGCCGAGATAGAGGATTTCCCCGCTGTCTTTGGGGAAGATGCCGGTCAGAGCCTTCATCAATGTCGATTTGCCTGCGCCATTCTCGCCGACCAGCGCGTGGATCTCTCCCTCATAGAGGTCGAAATCGACTCCCTTGAGGGCATGGACCCCAGCAAATCGCTTATCGATATTCTTCATGGAGAGAACAGTTGTTGCCAAAACGTCAGCTCCTTATCAGGTGATAACACAGTGATTTCTTCTGTCCTTCTGTGCAATGCGATTATAGTCTCACACGGGTTTTGGCAGTTGTCAAGGAAAATTGTAAACGTTTACAAAGCCTTTTATGGATAAATTTGTCCTCATTTCACAAAGAACGTCCAGAAAGCAGACAAATCGATTTATCCGCTCACACGTTGGGTCTCCATTTGACCGCCCCTCCCTCTTTTCGATACACTTTGTCATCGTTGCAGGGAGGAGCCATATGGAAGACACGAGCGTTGCATTGGATCGCAAGGAGATGTTTCTCTTCGCCCTCTACATCACCGGGATGGTATTGGTCAATACCGTCGGCAGCAAGATCATCAGCCTCTTCGGAGTGCGCGTGTCGGTCGGCATCTTCTTCATGCCGGTTCTCTTCCTCATCACCGACATCATCGCCGAGGTCAAGGGAGGAGACCACGCCAACCTCGTCGTGCGCCTCTCCATCCTGATGCTCATCATCGTCTTCGTCGTCACCGCCCTCTTCATCCCCATCAAGCCGCACGCATCCTGGGACCTGCAGGAGGCGTACAGCGCCGTCTTCGGCATGTCGATGCGCATGAGCCTGGCCAGCCTCATCAGCTTCTCCATCAGCCAGAATCTCGATGTGTGGCTCTTCCTCTTCTTCAAGAAGGTGAACAAGGGCGAGAAGCTGTGGATCCGCAACAACCTCTCCACCATCACCAGCCAGTTCGTCGACACGGTGATCTTCATGTTCATCGCCTTCTACAAGATGAACAGCGCCTATACGGTGAGCTTCCTCTTCACCCTCATCATCCCCTACTGGCTCTTCAAGGTCGTCTTCGCCCTCCTGGACACCCCGTTCTGCTACCTCGGTGTCAAATGGTTTCGGGGAAGGTCACAGTAACCTGCTTCCCTTTGCGAAAAACTTTGAGTACCTTTGAGGAGGACGGGAACTACCCCGTCCGAGCATTGACATTTTTGGAGGCGCTATGTCTGAACAGGAACTGATGCCCATTGAGCAACTGCTTCCCAATAATCTGTTTATTCTTCCGGTCACCGGTAATCCGGTCTTCCCGGGACTCTTCACGCCCCTGATGATCACCGACACCCCCGATGTCGAGATCGTCAACCAGGCGATCAAGCACGGGGGCTTTCTCGGCCTCCTCTTGGTCAAGGATGAGGGGGAGAGCGAGGAGTATACCGCGGAGAACCTCTACAGCGTGGGAACCGTTGCCAAAATCGTAAAGAAAATAAAGCTCCCCGACGGGGGAATCTCCATCTTCATCTCGACGCTCAAGCGCTTCGAGACCAAACAGTTCTACCCCAGCGGCCCCTACCTGGTCGCCGAGGTGCGCTACCTCGACGACATCGAGGATGAGGTCGAAGAGCTGAGGGCGTGGACGAGGCTCCTGCTCAGTGAAATGAAGAGCCTCACGAAGAACAACCAGCTCTTCAGCGAGGAGATGCGGCTCAACATGGTCAACATCGACCATCCCGGCAAACTCGCCGACTTCATCGCCAGCATCCTCAACGTGGAGCGGAGACAGCAACAGGCGATCCTCGAGACGCTGGTCGTGCGCCGGCGCATCGAGAAGGTGCTCGTCTTCATCAAGAATGAGCAGAACATCGCCCAGGTGCAGGCGAAGATCCAGGCGCGGGTCAACCAGAAGCTGGAGAAGAACCAACGCGAGTATTTCCTGCGCGAGGAGCTGAAGTCCATCCAGCAGGAGCTGGGCCTGACCACCAACCCCAAGGTCGAGTTGATCAATCGCCTCAAGGCGAAGTTCAAGAACCTGCCGCTCAATGAGGAGGCGAAGGAGACGGTGGAGCGGGAGATGAACCGCCTGGAAGGCATGGAACCCTCCTCTCCCGAGTATGCGTTGACGCGCACCTACCTCGAGATCATCAGCGACCTGCCATGGAAGGATCCCAAGCCGGAGAACTTCTCCATCGACAGCGCGCGCCGGATCCTCGAGCGCGACCACTACGGCATGCGCGACGTGAAGGACCGGATCCTCGAGTTCCTCGCCGTGCGCAAGAAGAAGCAGGATACCAAGGGCTCGATCATCTGCCTCGTCGGTCCTCCCGGCGTCGGCAAGACCAGTGTCGGTGTCTCCATCGCCCGGGCGTTGAAGAAGGAGTACTTCCGCTTCTCGGTCGGCGGCATGAATGATGAGAGCGAGGTCAAGGGACATCGGCGCACCTATATCGGCGCGATGCCCGGCAAGATCATCCAGGGGCTGAGGATCACCAAGACGAAGAACCCGGTCTTCCTCATCGACGAGATCGACAAGATGGGGATCAGCTACCAGGGAGACCCGGCCTCGGCGCTGCTCGAGGTGCTGGACCCGGAGCAGAACTCCACCTTCCGCGACACCTACCTCGATGTCCCCTTCGACCTGAGCCAGGTGCTCTTCATCACCACGGCCAATACGCTGGAGACGATTCCCCGCCCGCTGCTCGACCGCATGGAGGTCATCGAGCTCTCCGGTTACACCAGCGACGAGAAGCTCGCCATCGGGCGCAAGTACCTGGTGCCCAAGAGCCTCGAGAAGCACGGCCTGACCAAGGGCGAGGTCAAGTACTCCACCGCAATCCTCCGCAAGATCGCCGACGAGTACGCCCGCGAGGCGGGGGTGCGCAACTACGAGAAGAGCCTGCACAAGATCCACCGCAAGATCGCCCTGCGCCTCATCGAGTCCCCGCCTGAGAGCCTGCCGATCGTCGTCGATGAATCGATGCTGGTCGAGTTGCTCGGAGAGCCGATCTTCGTCGAGGACGAGATCCTCAAGGCCGACCGCCCCGGCATGGCCATCGGCCTTGCCTGGACCTCCATGGGTGGCGATACCCTGATCATCGAGGCGCAGAACACCGCCGGCAAGGGGGAGATCAAGCTCACCGGCCAGCTCGGCGATGTGATGCAGGAGTCGGTCTCCATCGCCTACACCTGGGTGAAGGCCCACGCGGGCGAGCGCAACATCGACCCGGCGTGGTTCGAGCACAATGCGGTGCACCTCCACGTCCCCGAGGGGGCGACCCCCAAGGACGGCCCGTCGGCCGGCATCACGATGACGGTGGCCCTCTACAGCCTGGTGACCGGCCAGGTCATGGCGCCCAATCTTGCCATGACCGGCGAGCTGACGCTCAAGGGGAAGGTCATGCCCATCGGGGGGCTGAAGGAGAAGGTGCTCGCGGCCCGCCGCAACAAGATCACCGACATCATCATCCCCAAGTTCAACAAACGCGACTTGGACAAGCTCGATGAGACGGTGACGAAGGGCATCACCTTCCACCAGGTGGGGACCATCGAGGAGGTGCTCGCCATCGCCTTCCCCTGTGACGCCACACGCAAGAGGGTCGAGGCGGCCCCCCCGCTTCCCACCGCCAAGAGCGAGGAGATCGCCGCCATCAGCGCGGCGGTCGCCGAAGCGGTCAAGGGAGCCATCGGTGGGCGTTGAGCTGCTCAGCCCGGCAGGAAGTGTTGAGAAGCTGCGTCTCGCCCTCGCCTATGGGGCGGACGCAGCCTACCTCGGCCTCTCGGACTTTTCGCTTCGCACCAACGCCAAAAACTTCACTGAAGGAGACCTCGATGAGGTCAGGCGCATCAAAGAGGCGAGCGGGAAGAAGCTGTACTGCACACTGAACATGCTCTTTGACGAGCCTCATATCGAGCGCCTCAAGCGCGAGCTCCCTGCAATCCGAAATTGGCCGTTCGACGCCTATATCGTCAGCGACATGGGCGCGGTCCGCCTCCTCAGGGAGCGGCTCGGCAACGAGGTGGAGCTCCACCTCTCCACCCAGGCTTCCTGCACCAACAGCGAGAGCGCCGCCCTCTATCGTGACCTCGGCATACAGCGCGTGATCTTGGGGCGGGAGACCCCGCTCTCTGATATCCGGCGCATCAAGGATCGCAACCCCGACCTCGAACTCGAGGTCTTCGTCCATGGGGCGATGTGCATGGCCTACAGCGGCCGCTGCCTCCTCTCCTCCCACATGACTGGGCGCAGCGCCAACAGCGGCGACTGTGCACACAGCTGTCGGTGGAAGTATCGTCTCGCCCTCGAGGAGAGGGAGCGAAGCGGCCAATACTTCCCCATCGAAGAGGAGGATGGGTACACCACGATCCTCAGCTCGGCGGACCTCTGCATGATCGACCACCTGCAGAGCCTCGTCGACAGCGGCGTCTCGAGCCTGAAGATCGAGGGGCGGATGAAGTCCGCCTACTACGTGGCGGTGGTCACCCGCGCCTATCGCAAGGCGCTCGATGCGCTTCTGACAAAGGATGAGGGGTGGAGGGAGTATCGGACAGATCTCTTCGCCGTCAGCCACCGAGAGTACTCCACCGGCTTCTTCTTCCCCGAGGATCGGGGAGCCATCACTCAAGAGCCCTACCAGCGTACCTACCTCTTCTGTGGCCTCTTCGAGGAGGAGGTCAGACCCGGCATCTGGAGGATCGAGGTGAAGAATCAGCTACAGAGCGGCATGCAATTGGAGTACATCACACCCCACATCCCCTTCATCGAGGATGATGCGTTCACCCTCCTCGATGAAGAGTTCAACGTCGTTTTGCAAGCGGATCACCCAAAACGCTACTATCTACAGACCAACAAGGCAGTTGCACCGGGGGCGATAATTCGCAGAATCAGCCGTCCGCACGAACAGACACACCGGTAAAAACAGCAAAATACCGCGCAAATTTGCGCGTAGAGGCCCCTTTCTTCTTGCATAGGGGGCAGGACGTGCTAAAATATGGTAACTTAGTTTGACGGAGGAACGAATGACTGTCCACGAACAAATCATGATGCAGTACGAGGCATATCTCGCTGAGAATGCGCGATTTTGTGAAAAAGGGGTGAAAGCCTCTGCCGCCAGAGCCCGAAAGGCATTGGCCGAGATTGGGAAGCTCGCCAAAGAGCGACGCAAGGAAATCCAAGAAGAAAAGTGTGAATAAGAGTGAAGGCGTCCGAACGGACGCCTTCTCATTGCACCTCTTCCCTGATCTTGTCAGATGAAACTCTCCAACAAGGCGAGATGCTTCCTTCCTTTCTCAATCTTCTCCTCGAACTCCACGCGCTTCCCCTCCTCCTTCTCGATGGCCTCCTGCTTCGCGTTGGCCATGAACTGCTCGTTGGCCAGCTTGGCCTTCACCTGTGAGAGGGACTTCTCGTTCTTGGCAAGGTCTGCCTCGATCTTCACGATCTCCGCCTTGACGTCGATCGCCTCACCGACGAAGACAAAGCTCTCATAGCCGGTGCCCGCCACCGGGATGGCCCCCTCCGTATCGCCGTTCACATCGATCTCGAGTGTCGAGGCGCCGACGAAGGAGGCGATCAGGGCCTGTTGCTCAACGAAGAACTGGGTGGCCACGAAGTCCGCATCGGGTTTGATGAGGACGGCGACCTTGCGCTCGGCGGGGATGGAGAGCTCCGCCTTCAGGGCGCGGATGGCACCCACCGCCTCCTGCATGCGGGCGACCAGGATCTCATCGTCACCCGCCTCCAACGCCGCGTCGTACACGGGGTATGCGCTCATGATGAGCTCATCATCCGTGTTGGGCAGTTGGCTGTAGATCTCGTCGCTGATGAACGAGACGAAGGGGTGCATCAGACGCATCGATTGAGCGAGCAAATCGAGCAAGAGGCTCACCTGCCGGCTCTTCTCGCCGCTGTCCTCGCTGTAGAGGTTGCGCTTGGCGCTCTCCACATACCAGTCGCAGAAATCATTCCAGAAGAAGTCGTAGATCGCCTGCGCCCCATCATTGAACTTGTA
>LVBF01000040.1 GCA_001604325.1 Spirochaetales bacterium Spiro_04 | reverse complement strand
ATATGGTGGACGATGGAGGCGAACAGTGATTTCATGGGCCCATCCTACCACTCTCTCCCCAGCGGCGCAAGGCGGCGCATTTCTTATATAACTATACAAGGAGCACAATCTGTGCCTCCATGGAGGTATGGAGACCATCAAGACCCTCGCATCCGGGATCGACATCATCGGGAAGCGGTACCACGTCTGCTTGCTTGACGGGGAGGGCAAGCACCCGCGCTACTATCATGGACGGGTGGATACCGTCTTTGCACAGAACAAGCTCATCGGTTACCTCTCCCCCTCCTACTCCGTTCTGATCGTCGAATCGGCACTCGCCCTCATCCTGCTCTCCTCCCTTGGAGAGCGGCGGGTGACCATCAAGGAGGAGGATGAACACTACCGGGTGTGGCAGAAGGCCGGCATCGCGCGCGGCGATGCCATGGCCCGCTTTGCCGCCCTCTTGCTCTATGAACAGCTCATCGCTCCGAAGCAACTCACCGAGAAGGAGAAGCGTGAGCTGCTCGCCACCGAGTGGGAGCGCACCCTCGCTCGGGTGTCCCGCATCGAGCGGGCCCATGAGATCATCGGAGAAATCCAAGGCGGCAACAACGCTCCTGCGCTCTATGACGAGTCGCTGCGTCTGCTGCAGCAAGCACAGGATGACCCGCTCGCTGCTGAAATTACGGGACCTGAGTACTCCACCGATCCAGATGACAACAGTTTTCTGGCGAAGGTGGTCCGCGCGTTGTCCAAGAAGCGGTGACGGGGAACTGAAGCCGTTGCTTGAAAGCGGGAGGCCGCGGATGACCATGCCGGACAAGCCCACCAGTGGGTATCAACGGTATGTGGCAGCAGAGGGCGGTGTCTCTCGCCCGCAATCGGCGTAGGAGATGCAGAAGGCGCCCGGGGGCGCCTTCTGTGGTGTATGCTGGTCTTCTCTACCGCTGGATGGCGAGGATCGTCCTCAGCTCGGGGTTCTTCTCGATGTCTCGCACCAAGTCGCGCTCCCGTCCCTTGTTGACGTAGCTCTTCTCCTCGAAGCTGTAGCGGAAGTTGGTGTGTACGTCGTAGGTGCCGTTCATCAGGGCGTAGGCATCCTCGGTCATCACGAGCTCTTCGTCGGTGGGGATGACGAGGATCTTCACCTTCGAATCGTCACTCTGGATGGCGAACTCGCCGTTTCGAGAGGCGCAAATTTCGTTCTTGTGCTCATCCAGCTTCGCTCCGATGATCTCAAGGCCTTTGCAGGCGCCCTTGCGGATGTGACGGGCCATTTCGCCCACCCCAGCGGTGAAGACGATGGCGTCGACCCGACCCTCCAAGAGGGTGGCGTAGGCACCGATGTACTTGGCGATGCGGCGGCACTCCATGTCGATGGCCAGCTGGGCGTGCATATCGCCCTCCTGGCTGGCTTTGAGCACGTCGCGCCGGTCACTCTTGCCACAGAGGCCGACGAGGCCGCTCTGCTTGTTCAAGGCGGTGTCGACCTGGGCTGCGCTCATGCCGGTGTTCTTCATCATGTAGGGGATGATGGCCGGGTCGATGTCGCCGCAACGTGATCCCATGACCAGGCCCTCAAGCGGGGTGAGCCCCATCGAGGTGTCGACGCTGACGCCGCCCTTCACCGCGGTGATGGAGGCGCCGTTTCCAATGTGGGCGACGATGACGTTGGTATCCTCGTTCTTTTTGCCCAGGATGACGGCGGCGCGTTTTGCGCAGTAGAGGTGGCTGGTGCCGTGGAAGCCGTAGCGACGCACGTTGTACTTGGAGTACCACTCAAGCGGCAGGGCGTACATATAGGCGGCGGTGGGCATGGTCTGGTGGAAGGCGGTGTCGAGGATGACGGCCTGCGGCACGCCGGGGATGGCGGCGAGGGCCGCCTCGATGCCCATGATGTTGGGCGGGTTGTGCAGTGGGGCAAGGTGGGCGAAGCTCTTCAGCTGCTCGAGCACCTCGTCGGTGACCAAGGCGCTGGTCTTGAAGACCTCGCCGCCGTGGACGACCCGGTGGCCGACGGCCCCGATCTCGCTCAGACTCTTGATGACCCCGTACTCGTCATCGAGCAGCATCCGGATGATGAGCTCAATGGCTTCTTTGTGGGTGGGGGAGGAGAACTCGGCCTTGTACTCGAGCTTTGAGTTGGCTTTGTGCTCGATGGTCGAATACTCGAGGCCGATGCGCTCTACGACTCCGACGGCAAGGATGTCCTTTTTGTCCCAGTCGTAGACCTGGTACTTGGCAGAGGAACTGCCACAGTTGAGGGTCAGGATTACCATTGAAAACTCCTATATGCAACCTGTAATCAGGCTTGGAAATGCGTTGGGCGTACCAAAGCTGATTAAACCACCTCCCGCGGGAAAAATCAACCTTCCCGCTGAAGCAAGGCAGGCACGCTTGCCCCTATAGGGTCATGAAGGGTCTTGTCTGCCTCCTCGTGCTCACGCTGCTCGTCCCGCTCTTCGCCGCCACGACCGTGACGATCGAAGGCGACGCGAGCACGGCCACCTATGCGCTGGTGCTCACGGGCGACGTCACCGCCATCACGCTCACCAGCGACGGCAGGATCTCCCACACCGCCGTGACAGTGCCGCTTCCCGGACAGTGGATTCTGGTGGGCAAAGAGGATGACCGTGCCGATCATTACCAGACCCTCACCGAAAAACGGGTGCAGACCCTCAGCCTTCTCCATCCCAAGCTTGCCATCCACACCCTCTTCGATGGCGAGGGGATGGTGGGATGCTCCCTTGAGAGGGGCCCGCTCTCCCTCGCCCTCTTCTCCTTCGCTCCACCGGCCGGCGACCCGCTCTTCATCAACTATCGGGAGACATGGGAGGGGGTGGCCGCCCTCGCCCGCCTC
>LVBF01000039.1 GCA_001604325.1 Spirochaetales bacterium Spiro_04 | reverse complement strand
GATCGAGAGCAGGATCGGGATGATCATCCCGTTCTTGCGCCAGGCGAAGAGGGAGGCGATGGCGATGCCGCCAAGACCCGCCCACCAGCGGTCGGGGTAGTCGAGCAACACGCCGGGGAAGATCAGCGGGCCGAGGGCCGCGATGGGGAGGAGGCGCAGGCTCTTGGCAAAGAAACGCGGCAGGCGTTCAAGCCAGCCGGCGTAGTAGGGCAGGAGGCGGGTGATGATGGTGGCCAGGGCACTGATGAGGATAGCGACGGTTGGATTCATCATATGGCCTCCTCATCGATGATGAGCGCGCCGATGAAGGTGGCGCTCAGCATCGAGATGACGAATGACCACCCGACCGGAACGGAGAGGACGACGGTCAACACGGTGTGGATGGTTCCACTGAGCGCGGCGAGGGCGAGCGCCTTCAACCCCTTCTGGCGCACCTGCTGGGTCAAGAGGATGGTGAAGAGTGCGTAGAGGGTGACCCCGACGGCGAGCTGGAGCAGGGGAGGGAGGACCATGCCGATGAGAAAGCCCGTGGCGGTGCCGCTGACCCAGCCAAGGTATGAGATGCCTTCGAGGCCAAAGAGATAGGGGGCGGGCAGGGGGGATGGGTTGAGGACGGCGACAGAGAAGACCTCGTCGGTGGTCCCGAAGGCGATGAGGGGACGTTGCCATCCTTTGATCGTTGGATCGAGTTTACGGGCGAGCTCGGCTCCCATGAACATATAGCGCATGTTGATGAGCAGCACGCTGATGAAGAGCTCGGCGAGCAGCGCGCCGCTGCCCATGAGGCTCGTGGCAAGGAACTGGCCGCTTCCGGCGAAGTTGCTCACGGAGAAGAGGATCGCCTGCCAGGTTCTGAGGCCCAGGTCGCGGCAGACGAGGCCGAAGGCAAGGGCGGTGGGAAAGTAGCCGATGAAGATCGGCAGGCCATCGCGGCACCCTTGGGTGAAGGTGAGTGGGCGTTCCATGGCAACACGATAGTAGTTTCCCTGTTTTCCTGCAAGGTGGTTTATGCTACAGTAGCCTCCTGGAGGATGATATGGCACTCTATATTTCCAATACCGGCCTCGATGCCTTGGTGGTGGACGGCACGATCGATGAGGCGCAACTGCGCCAGTGGTATGCAGAGGCTACCGAAGTTGCCGCCCAGGGCGGGTTCTATCGCACCAAGGTGCTCGACAGTGGCCTGGCCATCATCTTCCGCGTCGTCGATGATGAGATTGTCGGCGTCGATATGCACATGCAGGGACGCAGCATCTGGGAAGCCAAGCCGCTTTTGCGCGTCGGCGAGCAAGAGAGCCTCTCCATCACGCTGCTCTTGACCAGCAAGAGTGAGCGGAGCGCCTTCATCGCCACCCTCGTCCATGCCGCGACGCTGGACCGCTTCGATGAGGAAACCCTCCTTGAGCTGCAGGTCTGTGCCTTTGTCCAAGCCCTCGACATCTACGACAGCCGGGCCGCCTATGAGGAGGCAACCGAGCGTGAGATGCAGATCGAGGACAAGAAGATCCTGCCGTACAACTTCATCATGAGCCGAGACGAGAGCATCACAGAAGAGGAGAAGAAGCTCTTTGCCCAAGGTGAGTCGCTGCTCCTCATCGCCGCTCCCGTGATCGCCGTGGAGAAGCGTAGCCACGGCTTTGGCGACAGCGCCTGCATCGTCGCCACCATCGGCACCGAGATGGGACACCTCGACCTCATCTTCAGCGAGAGCCAGGTGCCCACACCGCTGAAGAAGGGCGCCTACGTCACCACCCGATGCGCCATCAGCGCGGATGTGCTGCCGCGCTAGCAGTGCTCAGGGGAGAAGAAGAAGCACACACAACACAGCATCAGATTTACGCTTGCAATTACCGATTCCTCATCTATACTGAAATCAGAAAAACGATCACGACAGAGAGGGATGTAGGCATGAGGAAAAAGGGATAGTGCTGCTTTTGATTCTTGGTGTGTTGCTGTTGGTGGGGTGTGAGGACGAGAGTAAGAACGCTATAACGCCGCTAGAAGTCTGTAAAATAGCTACCGAATGGGGAGAACGGACTCCTACAGAACCTGGCATCTCATTCCTCCTTGATGGTGATAAATCAGCGTTGGAGATAATGGATATCATCCTAACAGATGGTCCTCCTCGGGAAGGATATACTGTGACTGTATTATCAACGAAAGGGAATATCATCACCGGGACGTATCATTACGATGATGGGGATCCTGAAAATCCGGAGTATGACATCACCCTCACCCTCTTCTATAAGGCCCCAAAGCTGACCGTGAAAATAACAGGGAAAGGTCCTCTGGCCAACAAAACTTATGTCGTAGAACCAACACCAGAGTCGTGATAGCAGAAAATCAGGCCATCACATCAGTTCTCCCGAAAGGGTAGAGTACCTTCGATGTGACGGCCTGCTTTCTTCGTTGGTTTGCCTATTGAGAGAGGCTGACTAAAACCGCTTGGTGTAGGTATGGCAGTACGGCACGCCTCCCGTCTTCTCATAGTAGTCCTGATCGGTGGCGATCGTGTATCCCTTCTCCTCCAAGATATTGATGAGCTTGACTGCGGTATCGAACTCGCCTCTGCTACGGTAGAAGATCGCCGAGAGGTACTGATTGCCGATATCCGGGCCCTGACCATCAGTCTGCGTCGGGTCGTGGATTTCGAAGAAGTAGCGCGCCAGCTGCTCATAGGAGATGACGAGGGGATTGTAGAAGACCTCAACCGCCTCCAGGTGGCCGGTGGTGTGGGTGAGTACCTGCTGGTAGGTGGGCTTCTCCGTCGCCCCCCCTGTATAGCCGGAGACCGCTGAGTAGACCCCATCAAGGGACTCGAAGAGGTGCTCGACTCCCCAGAAGCAGCCACCGGCAAAGACCGCCGTGGCCACCGGAGCTCCTTCTTTGAAGGTCAGCGAGATTGAGTTGACGCAGTGCCTTGTGTTCTTCTCGGTGAAACGCTCACCCTCGAAGACGTG
>LVBF01000038.1 GCA_001604325.1 Spirochaetales bacterium Spiro_04 | reverse complement strand
ACATCGACCCCCTTGCGCTCCATGGAACGCAGATGGAAGTGGGAATCGATGAGGCGGGGATGGTTGGTGTTCATGACAACCGTTATACCCCGCCCTGCCTCCTGATGCAAGCAGTGGCGGGATGGTTGCCTCCATGCACCCATACCAGGGGAAACAGAGCAATACATGGACATGGTTTTAATGGTATAGTATCCAACGAATCTCCAGGCAGCGACTGAGTTCAGATGATAGATCGGTCCACCGCATGCCGATCGTGGGGAGAGCCTCGGATACCGGGCAAGGAGGATAGAATGAAAAAACTTGGAATTGCGATCATCGGATGTGGCAATATCGCCCCGGCCCACCTCGAGGGGTATGCTCAGCTCTCAGAGATCTGCGAGGTGCGGGCGCTCTGCGACCTCTACCCCGATAAAGCCACACGCTTGGCCAAGCGCTTTGCCTTGGAGGGGTGCACCATCACCGCCGAATACCGAGATCTGCTGGACCGCAGCGACATCGATGTGGTCTCGCTCTGCCTGCCGCCGTCGGTGCACTGCCAAGGCGCCGTCGACTTCTTGGGGGCAGGCAAGCATGTCATCGTCGAGAAGCCGATGGCTCCCTCGCTCTCCGAGTGCGATGTGATGATCGAAGCGCAGGAGAAGAGCGGGAAGATCCTCAGTGTCATCTCACAGAACCGCTTCCGGGTCGCCCCGATGCGCATCAAGGAGATGCTGGACGGCGGCCTCTTTGGCTCGGTCCTCCTTGCACGCGTCAACTCGATGTGGTGGCGGGGCTCCAACTACTATGACCTCTGGTGGCGGGGGACCTACGAGAAGGAGGGCGGTGGCTGCACCCTCAACCATGCGGTGCACCAGATCGACATCCTCCAGTGGCTCGTCGGCATGCCGAGAAGCGTGCTCTCGGTGATGGGCAACGTCGCCCACACCAACAGCGAGGTGGAGGATGTCTCGATGTCGATCCTGCGCTACGATGGGATGATGGGCCAGGTCAACAGCTCGCTGGTCGACCACGATGAGAAGCAGGAGTTCTTCTTCGCCGCTGAACACGCCTCGTTTGCCATCCCCTGGCACGTGAAGGCGGTCGAGCAGCTGCCCAACGGCTTCTTCAAGCCGAATCCGGAGCGTGAGGAGGCCCTCGACGCCCACTACGCCTCCCTGCCCGCCCTCACCGTCGAGGGGCATCCGGCCCAGATCGAGAATGTGCTTCTCGCGGTGCGGCAAGGCGGGGCCCCCCTGGTGGATGGGAGAGAGGGGCGCAAGGCGGTGGAGTTGATCACCGCGATGTACAAGTCCTCCACCGAGGGGTGTGAGGTGGCGTTGCCGCTTGCCGCCGATGATCCCTTCTATACCACCGAGGGGATGATGGCGAGGATGATCAGGTATCATAAGAAGCTCAAGTCGGTCGAGAACCTCGAGGACTCTGAGATTACCCTGGGAACGATGTAAGGAGGAGCGCGATGAGCAAAATGGATGGACAGAACTACGCACCGAAGGGCAAGCCGGCCCCGGTCTGCGCGGCGGGGGAGTTCCTCGTCGGGGTGATCGGCCTGGACCACGGCCATATCTACGGCATGTGCAACGGCCTTACTGAGGCGGGGGCCGTGGTCGTCCGTGTCTTTGATGAGGACCCGGCGAAGGCGAAGGCGTTCGCCGAGGCGTTCCCCACCGCAACGATCGCACAGAGCAAGGAGGAGGTCCTCTCCGATCCGGCGATCCACCTCATCGCCAGTGCCGCCATCGCGAGTGAACGCGGCCCGCTCGGCCTCGAGGCCCTCGATGCCGGCAAGGATTACTTCTCCGACAAGCCGCCGTTCACCACCGCTGAGCAGGTGCAGGCGGCACGGGCCAAGGTCAAGGAGACCGGACTCAAGTGGTTCGTCTACTACAGTGAGCGCATCCATGTCGAAGCGGCGGTCTACGCCGAGCAGCTGCTGAACGATGGAGCCATCGGGAAGCTCGTCTCCCTGCGGGGGTGGGGGCCGCATCGTCTCCAGGCAGCCAATCGTCCCGCGTGGTTCTTCGACCGCGAGCGGTACGGCGGCATCATCACGGACATCGGATCTCACCAGGTCGAGCAGATGCTCCACTTCAGCGGCGCGGCGGACGCCACGGTGGTGTCGAGCCGGGTCGGCAACCTCCACCACCCCGAGTATCCGGGGCTGGAGGACTACGGTGATGCATGCCTCACCACCGATACCGGGATCCCTTGCTACCTCTGCCTCGACTGGTTCACCCCCGATGGGCTGGGCACCTGGGGGGACGGCCGCTTCTTCTTGATCGGGACCAAGGGGTACATCGAGCTGCGCAAGTACATCGATGTGGCCGCCAGCAAGGACGGGGACAACGTGATCGTGGTCAACGATGACGGGGAGCAGCACTTCCGCGTCACCGGCAAGGTCGGCTTCCCCTTCTTCGGCCGCGTCATCCGCGACTGTCTCGACCGCACGGAGACGGCGATGAGCCAGGAGCACACCTTCCGCGCCATCGAGATCGCCATCGAGGCGCAGACCAACGCCCAGAGGATTCTCTGATATGCGCTACGCCCTCATCGGCTGCGGACGCATAGCGGCCCAGCATCTCCCCTTCGCCGTGGAGAGTGGCTTCGAGGTGGTCGCCCTCTGTGATCTGAGCGAGTGCGCCATCGATTCTCTGCTCGCCTCCACCGGCTTGGAAAGGCTCCCTGTCCAGCGCTTCACCGACTACAAGGAGATGGTGGAGCGCTCTGCCCTCGATGTGGTGGCCATCGCCACCGACAGCGGCAGTCACAGCGAGATCGCCCTCTACTGCCTCAAGCGAGGAATCTCGGTCCTCGTCGAGAAGCCGATGGCGCTGAGCATCGAGGATGCCGATGCGATGATCGCCACCGCCGAGGAGCAGGGGGTGCTCTTGGGTGTCTGCCAGCAGAACCGCCTCAACGATTCCACCCTCCTGGTCAAGGAGGCCCTCGACCGGGGCGCCTTCGGCACTCTCAGCCACGTCTCGGTGCAGGTGCGCTGGTGGCGCGACAAGAGCTACTACGAGCAGGCGCCGTGGCGGGGTACCTGGGAGAGGGATGGCGGGGCCCTGATGAACCAGTGCATCCACGGCTTCGATCTCATGCGCCTCTTCGGGGGGGAGGAGATCATCGAGGTCAGTGGCCATATCGCCAATCGAACCCATCCGTACCTGGAGGTGGAGGATGTGGGGGTGGGGTATGTGCGCTTCGCCGATGGCACCATCGGCACCTTCGAGGGCACCACCAGCCTCTATGAGAGGAACCTCGAGGAGCGCATCACCCTCATCGGGGAGTCGGGGACCGTGGTGCTGGCGGGAGAGTCCGCCCAGGACATCGAGGTCTGGCACTTCAAGGATCCGGAGGTGATGGCGCTCCTCGATCACTTCAATCCCCCGCCGACCGACTCGGTGTACGGAAACAGCCACCGCCGCGTCTACCACCTCTTCAAGGAGGCGTGGGAGAAGAAGGGCCCGCTTGCCCTCGACGGCCGCTGTGGAAAGCGGGCGATGGAATTGGTCCTCGCCATCTACAAGAGCCACCGGGAGCGGGGACCGGTCTCCCTTCCCCTCGACTCCTTCAGCACGGAGGGGATGCGCCTCTGACCGGCACAACGCCTCCCATGGTGCGAAACACCACCCCCGCTTCGACCGCCTGCTGCACCGCACGCTGCAGGCCGGTCGTGGCGGGGAGACCCCGGATCTCTTCTACTCCATAGCCAAAGACCCGCTCATAGAGCTGGGGGACGGAGAAGGGGACGGGGAACTTGGAGAAGCGGCGCATGAAGCGGGTGATGTTGCTCGCTTCGTCCAAGACGCCGCCCAAGGCGGGGTCGAGGAGCCAGGAGGTGCAGACGAACAGTCTAGACGAGGGGAAGTGCTCTGCCGCGCCTCTCAGTGATGCGGAGACCGCTTCGGGTGTGAAATCCACCCCCTTGGGGATGTGGACGTTGAGGATCTCAGTCTCCCGATCACAGAGCAGGCAGAGGTCATCGAGCGGGTAGGATTCCAGCGACGACGAGATAGAGCCGGAGAGACAATCCACCTGATGGGCCGACACCGTCACCCCATCTTCCGTGAGGGCGGTGACGAAGGCGGGCCTCTCCTCATCGAGGTACCCCAGGCCATCGCACCCGATGCCCGCCTCGGCCAAAACCAGCGGGGAATCAGATCCACGGGCTTGGTAGATCCGATACGGATATCCAAACGGTTTGGGTTCGAACTGCAGGCTGCCGATCTGCACGATCCGGCAGCTGAGGTGGCGGGCGATCCAGAAGATCTGGGAGAGACCGAACTCTCCCCCGTTCCTCGCCTCATGCTCATCGACCCACCGGCGGACATCAGAGAGGGTGGCGTCGCGCACATCATCGCCTATGCCGCATCGCCGGTAGAGGTCACCGATGGTTGCCATGCTTTGGACGATGAGGAGGAGCGGGTAGACCGGACCATGGGCTTCCATCCCGGTTGCGAGCAGAGCAGCGATGATTTTGGTCTGCCGCCCTTCGATGGCGGCTTTGAATGCACCGAGGCGGGAGAGGTGACGCTCGTCATGAGAGAGACGGAGGGCGAGCGCCTCGATCGCAGCAAGCTCTGAGCGTGTGAGGCCCAGTGAAGCGGGGATAGCCATGGACATGGTCCAAGCGTGCCGCAGAGAGCGGCACCTGTCAAGAAGGGCAGAGCGGGAGGCTTCCGTCCTCCCCCTCATCAAGGCTTGTCGGTGAAGTATGCCTTCTTGTACGTGTCCCAGAACTCTTCATCCTTCGTTGGTTTGAAGTACCTGCGGTACTGCTCAAGCATCTTTTTCCCCATTCTCCTCAGGCCCCCATTGAGGTGCCTGCCGAGGACGGGGTCGATGAGGTCAAGCTCTTTGTTCTTGATGATGTCCAAGAGCTCCTGGTGGTTGCTTGAGATCTCCTTGAAGTTTTGTGTCGCCACGAAGTCGAGCATGATGAATCGGGTGTAGTGGATCTCCTGCTGTTGGATCAGATTCCAAATCCCGGAACACCTTCGATCGGCGAACCAAATGCTGTGCATGTCCGTGTCCAGCTTATAGAAGACGTTGATGTCGACCTCATTTTGCTCGATGAGGATCTGCTGCTTGCGAAGGTTGTGTTCCAACTCCTCGATGATGAAGGGGTTCGGGTCGCTCTTGATGAAGTCCGCGATGATCTGCCCCTCTACGGTGGTGCGCATGTGGATCATCTGGTGGATGTAGTCGAGATCGAGCAGGCTGGCGTACACTCCCTTGTACGGAATGACCTCGACCAGGCCCAGATCCTGCAAGCGTTGAAACGCATTGCGCACCGGGGGCCGGGAAGATCCAAACCGTTCGCAGATATGACTTTCGACAATCTGTTGGCCTGGTTCGATCGTCAAATCAAGCAACTCTTTGCGAAGCGTCAAGAAAATATCTAAACTTGGAGTCGATAGCGCTGTCTGTTCCATTCATCGTATCCTTTTGTGCCGGGGGCGCACCTGTACCATACCAATTTTCCCAGTGGAAGCAAATACATGCTCACTCAAGCTGTGCAGTATCAGAGACCACGTGGGGTGAGATGATGGTGGTTCCAACGCCATGGCGAGACCTTGGAACCACCCGAATGCTCTGATCAAAGCAGAGAGGGGAGGAAAAGACTGATCGACGGGACGAAGGTCACCAGCAAGAGGACCAACAGGTTGCAGATCAAGAAGGGGAGTGCAGCCTTGAAGATCTTGACGATGGACATGCCCGAGATCTTTGCCCCGACGTTGAGGCACATGCCCACCGGGGGAGTGACCAACCCGATGGCGAGGCCGACGACGAGGATCATGCCGAACTGCAGCTCTTCCATCCCGAGCTGCCGCATCACCGGCAGGAAGATCGGTGCGATCAAGAGGATGCAGGGCACGACATCGAGGAAGGTGCCGAGCAGCAGGATGAGGAGATCGAGCAGTATCAGGACCAACCAGTATGGGATGGATGAGGTGAGCAGGAACGTTGCGATGGCATTCGGAACCTGCTCGATGGCCAGCGCCCAGGTGAAGACCATGGTGAAGCCACCGATGATCATGATGGATGCAGTCATGACGGCGGTCTTTTTCAAGGACTGGATCACATCCTTGACCTTCAGCTCCCGATAGACAAGGAAGCCGAGGATGAGCGCATACAGCAAGGCGATGCCGGCGCTCTCGCTCGCTGTGGCGATGCCGAAGGAGACGGTCACGATGATGAGGAGCGGCATGAGCACCGCCAAGGAGCCCTCCTTCGCCGTGTGGAGCACCTCCCGCTTGGTCATCGGCTCGGTCTCCTGCGGGTACTTGCGCTTCTTGGAGACGACGAAGGTGTAGACCAGCTGGAAAATTCCCACCAAGATTCCCGGGATGACACCGGCGATGAAGAGCTTTCCAACGCTCGCACCGCTGACCATCGCATACATGAGCATGGGGATGGAGGGGGGGATGATCATCCCCATGGTGGAGGACGCGACCGTGACACCGGTGGTGAATTCGCGGGGGTATCCCTTCTCGATCATATCGGGGATGAGGATGCTGCCGATGGCGGAGGTGTCCGCGACCGAAGAGCCCGTGATGCCCCCGAAGATCATCGAAGCGATGACGTTGACCTCGCCCAGTCCTCCCTTGAACGGTCTGACCAAGAGGAGCGAGAAGTCGATGAGGCGCCTGGTGAGGCCGCTGTGGTTCATCAACTCACCGGCCATCATGAAGAGCGGCATCGCGATGATGATGAAGCTGTTGGTGCCACTCCAGATGCGCTGCGGCAAGGAGAGGAGGAAGGAGGGCTGGCTGAGCAGCATATAGATGATCCCCGATCCTCCGATGGAGAAGGCGACCGGTACGCCGAACACCAGCAAGACGATGAGGACTGTGAACATTACTACAAGACTCATTTCGGTTCCTCCGTTTGAATCACATCGTCGGTGAAGTAGCCTGTTATCGGTTCGGGAATTGAAACGAATAATCCAGCTATATTGGTGCAGGCATAGAAGATGGAGAGCACTGAAGCGACGGGGACCACCGAATAGTACCAGCCGAACGGAATCCCTGATGACGGAGAGACCGTCCCTCCGACCGCCTGGATCCACTTCACGCTATACACCAGCAGGAACGCAGATACCGCGATGTAGACCACCTCGATGAAGATCGTTGAAATCTTCTTCGCCATGCCCGTGAACCCATCGATAAGGATTGAGATATTGATGTGCTGCTTCTCTCTGATACAGACCGCCGATCCGAGGAAGGTAATCGAAACGAATAGCATGGTGAGAAACTCTTCAAACCATCCGTAGGATATGCTGAAGAAGTACCGCATAAATACCGTGAGGATCACCCCGGAGGCAAGCACCGCTACCATCAGGGAGAGCACCACTGAAAAAAATCTGTCGATTCCTTTGATTATCGTATTCATGTAAACCTCAAAGACTCCGTCACCCAGAGCGCTGGGTGACGGAACTTGGAATCATTTGCCTTGGGCGACCTTCCGGACTGCCTCAAGCTCTTCTCTTGTGAAGACGCCTTTGTTGATGAAGTAATCATAGACCGGGGCCGATGCATCCATGAAGGCCTGCTTCTCTGCGCTGGTCGGCACGTAGACCTGTACACCACTGGCCTTGATCTTCTCCAAGACCTCTCCGTCCATGGCCGAACGGAATTTGTTCTGCTCTTCGGTAAAGATCCATGCACCATCCTCGATGATCTGCTGCAGATCGGCGGGGAGGCTGTTGAAGAACTTCAAGTTGGCGCTGATCACCTCCGGGTGGAACTGATAGTCGATGTAGGTCATGTACTTCTGCACTTCGTAGAACTTCATGTCACCGATATTCGCCAGCGGGTTCTCCTGTCCGTCGGCCACTCCGGTCTTCAGTGCCATATAGACGTCGGCATACGGGATAGAGACCGTGTTGGCTCCCAGCGTCTCCATGCACTTGATGATGGACTCCATGCCCGGGGTCCGGATCTTCAGGCCCTTCATGTCGGCCGGGCTCTTGATGGGGCGCACGTTGTTGGTGATCTGTCTGGAACCAGCGTCGCCGAAGGCCAGAAGCTTCAGGTTGTTCTTCTCACCATCCTTCCTGATGGCGGCGCCGATGTCACTCTTGGCCACCCGCATGAGGGCATCCTGGTCCTCAAAGAAGAACGGCATCAAGATCAGGTTGAGCTTTTCGGTCTGCGGATCGAAGGGGCCACCGACGTACATCTCGATGTTGCCCATCTTCACCGATTCGATCATCTCGGCCTCTTTGCCCAAGATACCTGCCGGGAAGATCTCCACTGCCAGTCTCCCCTCAGACTCCTTCTCGACATAGGCCTTGAAGATTTCCAAGGCTTTGTGACGCGGGCTGTCGGTGGTGAATTCATGCCCAATCTTGATTTTGTGCACTTTCTCGACACTCTTGGCAGGCGATGCCGCACTTTCGCTGGTGGTCGACTTTGAGCAACCAGTGAAGATGGTGAGAGCAATGAGCAACCCAATGACCAGTTTTTTCATGTTTTCCTCCTCCCCGGTGTCTTCTGACTCTCCAGGGGTTTCCGTAGTCTGTGTACAAAGATTTATGTGAATACGAATACATTAATTAAAAGTAAACAATAAATCTGAATACACATTGATGATTTGAACTCTACTATAGGAACTGTAATCTGTAAAGGGTTATCTTCATCATTCCACAACAATCGAAGATCGTGGGGGATGGAGGGGGAAATCAGGGGCGCAGCGTGGCAAGGACTGGTCGATACCGCGCAGAAAAATGCGCTGGATATCAAAACTCTGTGCAGCACCTTGATCTTCGATGACAAAAAAGGACCGGCTGTTGCCGGTCCCATCGCGGTTGGACATGGTCTACAGGAGCCCGATCTCCTTGTAGTAGCGCGCCGCCCCATCGTGGATCGGCAGGCCGGCGAGGTCCTTGGTGGTCTCCTCCTTGACGACGTTGGCCAGCGGAGCCTGCGTCTTCTTCAGCTCGTCGAAGTTCTCCCAGAAGGTCTTGGTCAGCTGGTAGATGACCTCGTCATCGACGCGGGCATCGGTGAAGATCGTGATCTTGATGGCGCTCGTCTGCACATCCTGCTCCTGGGTCGGGTAGGTTCCGGCGGGGATGGTGTAGGCGCCATACCAGGGGTACTCCTTCTGCAGGGCGGCGATGAGGTCGTCGTCGATCTCAAGGAGCTTGCCTCCGGCGGTGGAGAGCATCTCGGTGACGGCGGCATTGGGGATGCCCGCCATGATCCAGGCACCATCGAGCTGCTTGTTGCGCATCAAATCGATGGCTTCGGTGAAGCCGACGTATTGGACACGCAGCCCCTCCGGGTAGCGAAGGCCGGCGGTGTTGAGGTGGATGTTCGTCTCAACCTCGGTGGTCGAGCCAGGCGCTCCGCTTGCAAAGCGCTTGCCGGCCAGGTCGGTGAGGCTGTTGATGCCGCTCGCCTTGGTGACGACGACCTGGTTGGGGTTGGGGTAGAGCCCGATCATGACGCGGAGGTTGGGGTTGGCCCGTCCCTCGAAGGAGCCGATGCCGTTGAAGGATTCGTACATGATGGAGGTGACGGCCACCCCCATCTGCGCCTCACCATCGGCGACGAGGTTGAGGTTCTCGATTCCCCCGGCGCTCGCCTGGGCGCTGGTACGTACATTCGGTACGGTGTTGTTCCACAGGTTCGCGATGGCCGACCCGAGGGGGTAGATGGCCCCGGTGGTCGCCGCGGTGGGGAAGTTGATGACGGTCTTCTTGACGGTGCCCGTCTCCTGCGACCCTGTCGCGAAGAGGGAGGCTCCCAGCAACAACAGGACCGCCAGTATTGCAACGCTCTTTTTCATACTTGACTCCTTATCCGTGTATTGTTTGATGAACGGTTCATCAGTTGTGCGACTACGACGACGAGAGTGAGGGCGAGGCCCAAGAGGTCGGTGGCCAGCTTCGGCTCGATGAAGAGCAGGCCTGCACCGATCAAGAGAATCCGTCCTGCGATCTTGAGGCGGTCGAAGAGGTAGCCTTCCAGGCCTGCGGCCAGCACGATAACGCCGACCGATGAGGTGAGGACGGCTCTCACGGTGAGCAGAACCGAGGCGCCCTCGACGGTTCCCAAGAGCAGGATCGGGTTGCCGAGGAAGAAGAAGGGGAGGATGAAGCCGGTGAGGCCGAGCTTGACGGCGATGAGGCTGGTCTTCGTCATATCGCTGTCCGCGATGCCGCTTGCCACATAGCTGGACATCGCCACCGGTGGGGTGATGTTGGAGAGGCAGGCGTAGATCAGGCAGAACATATGGGCCGCCATCGGGATGGCACCGCCTTGGATGAGCACCGGGACGCTGACGGTGGAGACGATGACGTAGGCGGCGACGCCGGGCACGCCCATGCCCAATACGGTGCTCATCAGCATGACCATCAAGCCGCCGAGATAGAGCTGGCCGTTGCCGACGATGCGGAGGACCAGATACCCGAAGGAGAGGCCGAGGCCGGTGAGGGAGACGGTGCCGATGATCACGCCGATGATGGCGCAGCTCATCCCCACCGTGATGGCCGAACGCGCCCCCTCCACGGTGGCTTGGACGATGATGCGCC
>LVBF01000218.1 GCA_001604325.1 Spirochaetales bacterium Spiro_04 | reverse complement strand
CCCCAGCGGACCTGGTCGATGATCGAGCGCAACACCCGCTTCTGCCGGTCGTGCTGCTTGCGGCTGTTGGCATGGGAGCAGTCGACGATGATGGTGGGATCGAGGCCCTCGCGCTCGAGGATCTCCCGCGCGTTCTCTGTGTCATCCTCATAGTAGTTGGGACCGTGGTCCCCACCGCGGAGGATCAGGTGGCCGCAGTCGTTGCCGGTGGTCCGGAAGATGGCGCTCGCCCCAGTATAGTCCATACCGATGAAGGAGGCGCTCTGCCGCGCGCTCTTGATGGCGTTGATGGCGTTGTTGAGGTCGCCGCTGGTGGAGTTTTTGAAACCGACCGGCACACTGAGGCCGCTGGCGAGGTTGCGGTGGATCTGGCTCTCGATGGTCCGTGCCCCGATGGAAGCCCAGCTGATGACCTGGTCGATGTACTGGGGGATGATCGGGTCGAGGACCTCGCAACCCACCGGCAGGCCGAGATGAACGATGTCCAAGAGGAGGGTGCGGGCGATGATGATGCCGCTCTCAATGTCGTAGCTGCCATCCATGCGCGGGTCGAGGATCAAGCCCTTCCAGCCTCCGACGGTCCTCGGCTTCTCGAAGTAGGTGCGCATCACCACATACATGACATCAGAAATCTGGTCGCTGAGCGCCTTCAGCCGTGTGGCGTACTCGACGGCCGCCACCGGGTCATGCAGGGAGCACGGACCGACGATGGCGAGCAGCCGTCCGTCGCGCCCCTTGATGATGTCCTCGATGGTCGAGCGGGAGTCGGTGATGAAGCGCGCCGTCGCATCATCGACGGGCAAGCGCTCATTGAGCTCGTCGGGGGTCAACAGGCTGTCGACCGCCCTGATCCTGATGTCTACATTTGCCATGATCTCACCTCACTCAGGTATACCACAGAGCCGATGCCCTGCTCAAGGGTGATCGGAGTCATCCTTGAGCCGCGAATAGAGGAAGCGCTTGATCTTCTGCGTCGGGGTGCGGTCGAACGGTTCTTCCTGGAGCTCGGCGGTGCGGATCCGGCTGAAGGCCGCCAGCTCCTTGTTCACGTCGTCTCGGATCTTGGTCACGTACTTGAGTGCCTCCACCTTGGCCTCGTTGACGTCGAGGGCCATCTTCTGGGCAAAGGATTCCAGATCGATCTTGATGAGGGCCGCCAAGCCTCCCTGTTCGGGGATGACCAAGCTCTCGGTGACGTACTCCTGGGTGTTGATCACCGCCTCGATGAGCTCGGGGTAGATGTTCTCCCCACCGCTTCCGAGGATCATCGTCTTGGTCCGTCCCTTGATGGAGAGCCGCTTCCTCTTGTCCAGATGACCGAGGTCGCCGGTCCTGAAGTAGCCGTCCTCGGTGAACGCCTCCGCGTTCAGCGCATCGTTCTTGTAGTACCCGACCATGACGGAGGGTCCCTTGACCAGGATCTCCCCCACCCCGGTCTTCGCGTCGGGGTTCTCGATCTTCACATCGAGGTGCTCCACCAGCTTGCCGATGGTCCCCACATGGTGCTTGTTCGGCAAGCCGCCGGCGATCAGGGGGCTGGTCTCGGTCAGCCCGTAGCCGATGGAGTACGGGAAGGAGGCGTCGGCGAGGAAGCGCTCCACCTCTCCGTCCAGCGGTGCCCCACCGATGCCGAAGAAGCGGAGCTTGCCGCCGAAGGTCACCTTGAGCTTGCGCCCGATCACCCGGGCGACGATACGCCGGGTCGGGGCGAAGCGCAGCCACTTGGCCAACTTCTTGTTCGCCTGCAATGCCGGGAGCACCGAGGAGCGGTAGACCTTCTCGATCAGCAGCGGGACGGTCATCACCACCTGGGGCCGCACCTCCTTCAAGGCGGGCAGGAGGACCGACGGCGCCGGCGTCTTGCCGAGGTAGACGATCTCGCAGCCGCAGAGCAGCTCGAGGATCTGGCCGACGCTGAACTCATAGACATGGCTGATGGGCAGGATCGAGAGCACCCGGTTGCCGGGTTTGAGCTTGATGTAGACGTCCGAGGAGATGTCGGCGTTCCACACCAGGTTCTTGTGGGTGAGCATCACCGCCTTGCTCGAGCCGGTGGTGCCGCTGGTGTAGATGATCGAGGCGATGTCGTCTTCTTGTGCAAGGCGCCCCGACCGCAACGCGGCCGCCTTCTCGGAGATCTTGCGCCGCCTGATGTCGCGCCCGGGCGCCCAGGTGAACTGCTCCTTCGTCTCCAGCTGGGCGCTGATGG
>LVBF01000037.1 GCA_001604325.1 Spirochaetales bacterium Spiro_04 | reverse complement strand
CAACATGCTTCTATGGTAGGCGATGAAATAGGCGTTGTCAAACAAAAAAAACTATAATTCGCCAAATCTGAGCATAAATCATCGCAAACTCAGCCATAGTCAACCAATTGCTGGAGAACTGTCTCAAGATGAGCAATTTCTCTCATCCGTATGTCGCAGTGGATAATACCGAAGGAATTTGGGAACAAACAGCGATGGGCGAACAAACGGAAAAACGGATTGCATCCATCCTGTCTCTCGCTGTTTTGCATTTCCCCAGACTTGTGGTATGGTGGATGTATGCAGAAAATCACCATGAGCAATGGGGTGCAAATCCCCCAGATCGGATTCGGCACCTGGCAGATCCCCAGCGGCATCGTGACCCGGGACAGCGTACGCTTGGCCCTGGAGGCGGGGTATCGACACATCGATACCGCCGCAGCGTACTTCAACGAGCAGAGCGTGGGGGAGGGCATCGCCGAGAGCGGCATCGCGCGAGGCGAGATCTTCCTCACCACCAAGCTCCATAACGAGGACCACGGCTACGACTTGACCCGTGCCGGTTTCGAGAAGAGCCTGAAGGCCCTGGGGGTCGACTACATCGACCTCTACCTGATCCACTGGCCGAACCCCATCGCACACCGCCACCATTGGCAGGAGGCCAATGCAGGCTCCTGGCGGGCGATCGAGGAGTTCTACCGCGCCGGCGTGGTCAAGAGCATCGGGGTCTCGAACTTCGCCGAGCGGCACCTCGAGGAGCTGATGAAGAGCGCCGAGATCGCCCCGATGGTCAACCAGATCCGTCTCTTCGCCGGGGAACGGCAAGAGGCCTTGGTCTCCTACTGCCGCAAGCGGGGGATGGTGCTGGAGGCGTACAGCCCGCTCGGGACCGGGAATCTCTTGAAGAACGAGACCATCGCCACCGTGGCCGCGGCGCACGGCAAGAGCGCGGCCCAGATTTCGCTGCGCTATCTGGTGCAGAAGGGGTTCGTGGTCCTGCCCAAGTCGATCAGGGAGGAGACGATCAGGGAGAACCTCGCGATCTTCGACTTCAGCTTGACGGGGGAGGAGATGCATCTCCTCGATGGAATGGAGAACAGCGTCGGTCCGACGCGCAATCCGGATGAGGCGCTCTTCTAGGCAACTCTTGTAATTGGTCGGGAGTCTCGGTACTCTTCACTCATGATTGGATTCTTCATTAAAAAGGCGTTCTTTGACGGTTGGGACAACCTCATCGGGATGGTTGTCCTCAACCTCGGCTTCCTCTTGATCCTCCTGGCCGGCATCGGCAGTCTCACGCTGCTCTCTGAGATCGCGATTCTCCCGGTCGTGTTGCTCGTGCTCACGGCGGGGCTCTTTGCCTTCTTCACCGCGGGCAGCGCCCACCTGACGTGGGCATGGGCGCGCTATGAGCGTCCCGGTTGGGACGGCTTTGTGCGCGGCATCCGGATCAGCTGGCGCCATGCGCTGCTCTACTGGTTGCTCTTCGTGCTGGACTTCGCCCTGATCCTCTTCGTCATTCCCTTCTACCTCGCCTATGGGACCATCGTGGGCACCGTCCTCTCCGTCCTCCTCTTCTGGCTCTTCATCGCCCTCTCGCTCGCGTTGCTCTACTACTGGCCGCTCTTCTACGCCATGCAGGGGGACCGTCCGACCAAGACGCTGCGCAAGAGCTTCGTCATCGTCGCCGACAACCTCTTCTTCTCCCTCTTCTTCGCCTTTCATCAGATCATCACCTTCGTCATCAGCCTGGTGTTGGCCGGTCTCGCTCCCGGAGTCGGTGGCCTGCTCCTCGGCCAGAGCGTCGCCCTCAAGCTGCTCATGTACAAGTACGACTGGCTCGAGGAGAACCCAGAGGGAGACCGAAAGCACGTCCCCTGGGATGAGCTGCTCTACGAGGAGCGAGAAAGCGTCGGTCACCGCAGTCTGAAGGGCATGATCTTCCCCTGGAAGGATTGAGATGGCCTTCGAAGTCGAGGTGAAGGCACATGTGGACGACCCTCTTCGCGTGCAGACCGTGATCGAGGCGCTTGCGCTCATCAGTGCGCCTACCCCCATCGACAAGGATGACTGGTACTTCTCCACGCCGGGTCAGCAGGCGCTCTTTCGCCTGCGGCGAGAGGCGGGGAGGGTGCTCTTCACCCGCAAGCGCAAGCGCATGGACGGCGACATCGAGGCCAACGAGGAGTTCGAATTCGAAACTGATGAGGGCCAGTTCGATCGGGCGGTCGCCTTCGTCACCTCACTTGGATATGAGGTCGTGGCCAAGAAGACCAAGCGGGGGCTCTCCTACTCGCTTGCCTGGGGCGATGGGCTCGGCGATCTGACCATCGAGCTCTGCGAGGTCTCCACCCTCGGCTGGTTCATCGAGATGGAGTTCGTCCTCGAAAAGCGGGCCCAGGTCGAAGACGCGAAGCGAGCGCTTGGAAAAGCGCTCGCCCTGCTTGAGATTGAAAATTCCCAGATCGAAGGGAAACCCTACCTCCTGCTCCTCTCTCAGATCACCGGGTAGCGGGGGACATCCTCCACGCCCAGGTACTTTGCGATGCAGCGGACGAGGATATCGTGGTCCGCGACATCGGTCAGGCCGCTGACCATCACGGCCGCGACCACCCCGACCCCGTAGACGAAGATGGGGAAGCCGCCGCCACAGGCGACGAACTGGGTGGGGTCGAGCCCGCGCTCCTCAAGCGTCGCGCCGCGCCGCTTGAGGAAGAGTGCGTAGGCGAGGGTGCTGGATTCAAAGTGCTGTACCGTGTTGAACTTGCGGTCCAACCACGCGTCGGAGCCGTGGTTCGTTCCCTCGGCTGCATAGTGGAACATCCGCTTGCCGCTCATCGACCGGATGGAGATGGCGATCTTGATGTCCTGGTCCATCGCTTCGGCGACGAATACCTTGCCCAGCTCCCAGGCGTCCTCGGCGGTGAATGTCTCGAATTTCAACAGCTCCTCTTGGGCGCTGACGATGGCGACTCTCTCTTCTAATTCCATATCTTACTCCCCCGGATAGACCAAACCCCACTGGGCGCGGATCTCATCCATGATTTGCATGACCTTGATGATCTCGCTGTGCGGCATCTGCTTCAGCTCGATCGCCCCCTCGGCGAGGGCATGGCGGCACGCCTCTACCTGATGCTCGAAGCCGGTGATGAACTTGAACGGCTTGTACGTCTCCACGAGGTTGTAGTCGCGGTCATAGACGTTGATGCCCTCACAGTTGTTGATGTTCAGAAACTCGATGTAGCCGCGGCTGCCGAAGATCATACCCCTTCGGTCGCTCAGCGAGTTGACCGCCGAGTGCAGCATCGCCTGCTTCCCTCCCTTGTAGGTGAAGGTGATGACGTTGGACTCGTCGACCCCGCTCTCCATCTTGATGCAGCTCGATTCGATCGTTTCGACCTTGTTGCCGAGCACCATCAGGGCGAAGTTGATGGGGTAGACGCCCACATCGAGCAGGGCGCCACCGCTCAAGGCGGGGTCATGGACCCGCGCATTCGCCTTGACCGGGTAGCAGAGGTTGGCCGTGATGGCCTGGACGTCCCCGATGACCCGGCGCTCGATCACCTGGTCGAGGACCAGACGCATCGGCAGGTAGCGTGTCCAGATCGCCTCCGCCACGAGCAGCCCCTTCGAGCGGCCGTACTCAATGACCTCCTCGGCTTGGCGGGCGTTGGTGGTGAACGACTTCTCACAGAGCACCGGTTTGTTGTGCTCAAGGGCGAGCATCATATGTTGATAGTGGTGTGAGTGGGGGGTGGCCACATAGACGAGGTCCACCTCCGGGTCACTCACCATCTCCTCGTAGGAGCCGTAGGCTTTTCTGACGTTCTGCTCCTTGGCGAAGGCCTGGGCCTTCGCGAGGTCCCTCGAGGCGACGGCGTACGCCTCGACGTGCTCCATCTCCCCTACGGTATAGGCCATCTTGCGGGCGATGTTCCCGGCCCCCAGTATTCCAAGCTTCATGGTGCCCCTCCTCTCATATGGGTAGTATAGGGGCTTTGTCCGCTGATGGAAAGCGAAAACAGGACGGGGGGGAGGCAAATTATGCGCCGCGATGGCTGGCGAGCCAGATTGAGCGCCCGAGGACCGGGTCGAAGACCTGGTGTGCCTCGATCTGGTAGACCTCAGCGAGCCGCTCTTTGGTGAAGACCGCATCACTGCGGTCGTGGGCCACGATCACGCCGTCCTTGAGCATGATGGTCCGGTCGCTGTAGATCTGGGCCAAAAGGAGGTCATGCAGGACGCAGATGATCGTGTAGCCTTGGTGTGAGAGGCGCCTGAGCAGCTCCATGATGGCCTGTTGGTGCTTGACATCGAGGTGGTTGACCGGCTCGTCGAGCAAGAGGAGTCGTCCCTGTTGGGCCAGGGCACGGGCGAGGATCACGCGCTGCTGCTCCCCGCCGCTCAAGGTCGTGATGAGCGTGTCGGCGAGGTGGGTGATGTCGCACGCCTCCATCGCCGCGTCGATCACCGCATCATCCTCACCCCGTGGGTGGGCGTACCGTCCCATCGCCACCACCTCACGGGCGGTGAAGGCGTATTCATGCAGGTGATGTTGGGCGACGAAGCCGATCTTTCGGGCAAGCTCCTTCTGCGTCATGGAGGCGATGTTCCCCCCGTTGAGGTAGATGGCGCCCTCGGTGGGGCGGATCTCCTTGTAGATGAGCTTGAGGAGGGTGGACTTGCCGCTGCCGTTGGGGCCGGTGAGGGCGGTGAAGCTGCCGCGGGGGACCGAGAGGCTGAGGTTTTCAAAGAGGAGCGGCTCTCCCCACCCTCCATTGACATCCTTGAAGGTGAGGCTATCCATAGCGGTAGCGCCCCCGGCGCAGCAGGTAGATGAAGAGCGGGACGCCGGCCAGGCTGGTGATGACCCCGACCGGCAGCTCCCCGCTGGGCAGCAGCAGGCGGGCGAGGGTGTCGCTGAGGAGCAAGAGGAATCCTCCGAAGAGGGCGCTGGGGGCCAAGAGGCGCTGGTGTTTCGGCCCGACGATCAGGCGGCTGACGTGGGGGGCCATCAGGCCGATGAAGCCGATGACGCCGAAGTAGGAGACGCAGACCGCCGTCGCGATGGAGGCGGGCAGGAGCACCATCAGACGGACACTCCCTACCGAAAGGCCCGCGGCCCTGCCGCTGGACTCATCGAGGAGCAGCATGTCGAGGCTGCGGTGGGAGGCGGAGAGGGGGATGATCAGCACCACCATGGTGAGGGCGATGACCGTCACCTCGCTCCACGTGGCGGTGGAGAAGCTTCCCATGCTCCAGTAGAGGATCCGTTGGTACTGCTCCTTGTTCATGAACATCAGCAGCGTCATGGCGGCGCTGAGGATGTAGTTGATGGCCACCCCGGTCAAGATCAGCGTCGTCGTCGCCCCCTTCTGGCGAACGGAGAGGGCGAGGATGACGAGGGTGGTGATCACCGAGCCGGTGAGGGCGGCGATCGGAAAGCCGACCAGCGCGCCGAGGCCGACGGCCAGGGCGACCGCGACCCCGAAGGAGGCGCCGCTGCTGACGCCGAGGATGAAGGGGTCGGCCATCGGGTTGCGCAACGCCGCTTGGAAGATCGCCCCGCTGAAGCCCAGGATCGCACCGGTGAGGAAGGAGGCGATGATCCTGGGTAGGCGGAGGCGCCAGATGATGTAGTGCTTGTTCGCCGTGCTGCCCTGTCCCAACAGGATGTGCACCGTCTCGCCGACGGTGATGCCTGAGGGGCCGAGGGTCAGGGCGACGAGAGCCAAAAGCAGGCTCGCGGCGATCAAGATCGCCACGAGGGGCTTCTTCATTTCCCGCTCTCCTGGTGGATCAAGTCGTAGAGCATCTCCAGGGCGAGGGCGCTGCGGGGACCTTGCCGGCTGATGATGTCCGCGTCGAAGGTCCTCACCACCCCATGCAGGTCGCTGTACGGTTTGGTGGTGGAAAACTCCTTGAGGGTGGCCTCACCGGGATCCCCCCAGCGGGGGGAGAGGAGGATGACCTCGGGGTCGTGGAAGAGCAACATCTCCTTGGAGTAGGTCCAATACAGGGCGTCATCGGCGACGTTGTCTCCGCCGGCGAGCGCGATCATCTCACTGAGGAAGGTGTCCGCCGTGGCGGCTGAGTCGAAGGAGCCGAAGTCAAAGGCCATGTAGACGGTCGGTTTGGGCCCATCTTGCGCCTTCAGTTGGACCTCGCGCACCGTGTTCTGCATCGAGAGGATCAGCAGCTCCGCCTGGTCCTCGGCATCCACCGCCTCTCCGATCAAGCGGATCAGGTCGCAGGTGCCGGCAAAGCTCTCTTGGGTGTCGATCTGGAGCACGTCGACGCCGGCCTGCTCGATCGAAGCGAGCATCTGGTCGCTGATGAAGGCGCTTGAGATGGCCAAGGTCGGCTCGAGGGAGAGGAGCTTCTCAAGCGAAGGGGAATAGAGGGTGCCGACCGAGGGGAGGGCGAGGGCCTCCTCCGGGTAGTTGCAGTAGTCGCTCCTCCCGACCAAGAGGTCGCCTTTTCCCAACGCATAGATCGTCTCGGTGACGTTGGGGGAGAGACTGACAATCCGCAGCTCGCTTTCCGGGTGGCGTTCGATGGTGGCCATCGAGAAGAGCAGCGTCGGCACCAGCAGGAGCAGTACCACGACACGAAACAGACGAGAGAGGGTGGAATTGTGCATAACGCCCCTTTTTGGGCATGAATCATACCCCGGCCCATACTCCGTGGACCGAACGGAGATTATCCATGGCAGGTCTCCTGGCTCAGGCATACCCAGAGACTGCGACTTCCCGCGCATGGCAGTGTCATGATGCAGTCTCCCAGCCTCTACAGTGGCGGGACCGCAGGGGCTTGTACCCCTTTCCCTTGGCATGGACACTCCAATCGTACGGAGGGGGACCCTCTCTGTCAAGGTACGATGAGGTTGCAAGAGGAGCCAAGTTTGGGTACTATCGGGCCATGTCTTACCAAGCGATCACCATCTATACCGACGGGGGGTGCCTCGGCAATCCAGGCCCCGGCGGATGGGCGTATGTCCTCTCCGCCGATGGGGTGTTTTCCAAGGAGTCCAGCGGTAGTGAGCACGACACGACCAACAACCGCATGGAGCTCACCGCCGTCATCGAGGCGCTGAAGGCCGCACAAGAGCTCGGTTCAGTGCGGATCGACCTCTACACGGACAGCCAGTACGTGAAGAACGGCATCACCAGCTGGATCCACAAATGGAAGGCCAATGGCTGGAGGACGGCCGCCAAGGACCCGGTGAAGAACAAGGAGTACTGGCTCGCCCTCGACGCGTTGGCCTCTTCGCTTCCCGTGAACTGGCATTGGGTCAAGGGACACGCCGGCATCGAGGGCAATGAACGCTGCGATCTCCTGGTCAAAGCGGCGATGGAGAGCATTCGATGAAGGTACGTTTGATCGATCTCTATATCGCATTCTTCAAGATCGGGGGACTGACCTTCGGTGGAGGCTACGCGATGCTGCCGATGCTGCAGCGGGAGGTCATCGACAAGCACGGGTGGGCGACGATCGAGGAGGTGCTCGACATCTACGCCATCGGGCAGTGCACCCCGGGCATCATCGCAGTGAACACCGCCACGATGATCGGCTACCGCAAGCGCGGCGTCCTCGGCGCCATCGTGGCCACCTTGGGGGAGATTACCCCCAGTGTCGTGATCATCACGCTGTTGGCGTCCGTCTTGACGCAGGTGAAGGATTCAGTGTGGGTGGCGCGTGCCTTCGGGGGCATCCGCATCGCCGTGTGCGCCCTCATCGTCCAGTCGATCATCACGCTGGCGAAGAAGAGCGTGGTCGACCTGCCCTCCATCCTCCTCTACATCGCATCTACCGCATTGACGTTTTTCCTCGGCGTTTCGCCGATCGCCATCGTGGTCCTGGCCATCCTCTGTGGCCTGCTCGTCGGCTGGACGAAACGGAGGAGCTCCACATGATCTTTCTCGCCCTCTTCTGGGAGTTCTTCAAGATCGGGCTCTTCTCCATCGGGGGAGGGCTCGCCACGCTCCCGTTCCTCTACAAGCTGGCCGAGACGCACCCCCAGTGGCTCACCGCCGCCCAGATCGCCGACATGGTGGCCATCAGTGAATCGACCCCGGGGCCGCTCGGCATCAACATGGCCACGTACGCCGGCTACCATGCAGCCGGCCTCTTCGGCGGCTTGGTCGCGACGGTGGGTGAGGTCACCCCGAGTGTGATCATCATCCTCATCGCCCGCTTTTTGGAAAACTTCGATAAGAACCAGTACGTCGGCGACGCCTTCTGGGCCCTCAGGCCCACCGTCGTCGGCCTCATCACCTTCGCGGGCCTGCGCCTCCTCTCCATCGTTGTGTGGAGTGCGGGCTCCCTCAATCTCCCCGCGAGCATTGCGTTCGCCCTCTTCGTCGTGTTGGTGCTGCGCTTCAAGAAAGTCCACCCGCTCGTCTGGATCGCCCTCGGGGCGGGGGCGGGCATCCTCTTCAATCTTGGTGGGTGAGGTAGGCGAGCGCCGCCTCGTACCAGCTGCCCTCATGGAGCGCTGAGAGGAGGGTGAGCGCCTGCTGCTCCTGGGAGGGGACAGACACCAACTCCTTGGCCAGCTCCTCGGCGAACGCGAGTTGCCCCCCTTGGTACGCCTCCTCCATCACCTGGGCCTTCAGACTGTGGTCGCCCCGGTCCAGGGCGAAGAGGGTTCTCCACACCTCTTCAGAACGCGCTCTTTCCCCACCCTGTGAGAGGGCCCGCGCCTGGATGCGCAAGAACTCCAGGTTGGAGGGGAAGCGGGCGAAGGCGGCCTCCCCTCCCGTGGCCGCCGCCTCATACTCCTCGGCCAAAAAGAGGGCATAGAGGTGGTTGTAGGAGAGCTTGGCGTCCTTTGGATGCTTTGCGGCCGCAGTGGCGTAGAGGCGTGATGCCTCAAGGGCGTTTCCTTCGGCGAGCAGGCGGTCGGCGCGTTGGATGGCCTGGCCCTGCTGCGTCGATGCACACCCTGATGCCAACAGCATCAAGAGGAGCAGGGGCGGCAGCAGGTACCGTTTCATCACGCCTCCAACACGGTCTTCTCAATCTCGCGCACCTGGCTGCGATAGAGATTGGTGATGGTCGAGCCGTAGTCGGCGATCAATTGGATGATGTTGCGGGGGTTCTCCTCACGGTCCTTTCCGTTGAGGCGGTCGCCGGCGTCGCCGAGGCCGGGGAGGATGTAGGCGGCCTCGTTGAGCACCGGGTCCATCCAGAGGGTGTAGACCTCCGCTCCCTCGATGGCGCGCACGATCCTGAGCGACCCCTTCAATGCGCTGATGACGTTGATGAACTTCACGCTCTTGGGTTTGATGCCGTGGTCCTTGAGGTACTTGACGATGGTCACCAGCGAGCCGCCGGTGGCGTTCATCGGGTCGGCGAAGATCAGGTCCTTCCCGTCGAGCGAGGCAAGGTTGAAGTAGGACTTGTCCAGATCGAGGATGTAGTCCATGTTCGCTTCCTTCTTGGAGTCGTCCCGCTTGATCTTGAAGAGGGCGAAGGGGGTGACGAAGCCGTCGGAGCTGTACTCCTGGATCTCCTTGCTGAGGATCATCGACGGCAGCAGGGCGCCGCGCAGCATGACGCACATCACGCTGTTGTGGATCTGGCTGTCCACATCGGGGATGCGGTGGACCGCATAGTTCTGCACCGGCACATCGACCGGGGTAGGGGTGATGATCGAGCGTTTGGTCGGCAGCGCCGCGTCGGCGTAGACGTGGCCGAAGAGCAGCTCGTAGGCGCGCTGGATATAGTAGAGGAACTCCTCATGGCCGGTGGATGGGTTGCGCAGCTTGGCGATGAGGCGGCTTGCCTGGGCATGCTGCTCGCGCGGGGTCTCGAAGGAGTAGACATGGATGGCCGGCTCGTCGACCATGAGGTTCTTCAGGTAGTGCCCGATTTCAGTCGCCCCTTCGGTGAGCGCACGGTGTGCCTCTTCACGTGCTGCCTCTTCATGGGCGTTGTCGAGGCGTTTGCAGTCGTCCAGATACGCGCGGTAGAGCGCATCGACCTGGGCAAGAATCTCCTTGTCGGAATCCTTGAGATAGCCGTCAAGGTCCGTTGCGTGCAGGATGATTTTGTTCATGGATACTCCTTGGATGTGATCAGTGCGATTTTACCCCAAGGACGGGTGTATTACAACACCCATCACCCCTTCACCGACCCCGCGGTCACCCCCTTGATGAACTGGCTGCTCATCGCCAGGTAGAGGGCGAGGACCGGGATGGCGCTCAGCGTCAATACGGCGAGCACTTTTGACCAGTCGGTCTGGTATTGGCCGAAGAGGCGGGTCACCCCCAAAAGCAGGGTCTTCTGGTCCTCGCGGTTGATGAAGATCAGGGGGAACCAGAGGTCGTTCCAGAACGGGATGAGGTTGTAGATGGCCACGCTGGCCACCGCCGGACGGATGAGCGGCAGGACGACCAGATAGTAGATTCGTCGCTTCGTCGCCCCGTCGATGAGGGCTGCCTCGAAGAGCTCCTCGGGCAGCTCGCGGATGAAGGTGGTGAGGATGAAGATCCCCACCGGCAGCCCCATGGCGATGTAGATCGGCGGCAGGGAGTAGATGGTGTTGAGCAGACCGAGGGTGCGGGTGATCTCCAACAGCCTGATCGACGCGATCTTGATCGGCAGCATCATGCCGGCGATGAAGTAGAAGTAGATGAAGGTGGAGAGCTTTCCCCTCCAGCGTGCCAGCGCATACGAGGCGAGGCTCGCCAAGAGGACGACGGCGACGAGGGAGAAGACCACCACCACGAAGCTGTTCTTGAAGTAGGTGAGGAAGTCCCCGTCGCGGATGACGGTGCTGTAGTTGGAGAAGTTCCACACCGTGGGGATCCAGAAGGGGTTCTCGTAGATGGTCAGCCTGGTCTTGAAGCTGTTGATGATCAGCGTCCAGATGGGGAAGATCACCACAAAGCACCAGAGGATGAGGATCAGGTGGCCGCCGAGGTGCATGCGTTGGCGTTTCAGTGATGTGGTCATTGGCCGTCTCCTCTTTGGGTCGCCCGAAGCGTCGGTACGACGATGATCAGGAGGAGGAAGAACGTGATGGTCGCGATCGCCGCCCCGAGGCCGGAATCAGGGATGCCGATGGGGTGCTGGCCCGCGATGCCGTAGCGGTAGAAGAGCGTGCCGATGAGGTCGGTGGAGTACTCGGGCGCCCCGTTGACGTTCTCCATGGCGAAGACGATGTCGAAGGCATTGAAGTTGTTGACGAAGGTCAGCACCGAGATGATGCCCACCACCGGCTTGATCAACGGCAACTTGATGTGGAGGAAGACCTGCCAACCGTTGGCTCCCTCCAGGTGGCTGGCCTCCAGCAGCTCGACGCTGATGTTGCGCAACGCGGCGACGAACATCATCGTGGGGATGCCCATCCACTGCCAGCAGGAGACGAGGGCGACGATGGGCAGGGCGGTCTTGGTGTCGCCGAGCCAGGGGTACTTGAGGAAGGGGAGGCCGATGGAGACGAAGAAGTCCCCGCTCCACACCGGGTTGAGCATCAGCTTCCAGAGATAGCCGGTGACCAGCACCGCGAAGGTGGTGGGGATGAAGATGATGGTCTGGTAGAGGTGGCGACCCTTCATCGTCTCGGCGGTGAGCAGGACGGCGAAGAGGATGCCGAGCCCGTTCTGCACCACCATGTGGATGGCGAAGAAGACCCAGGTGTTGGAGAAGGCCCCCCAATAGCGGACGCTGATGCGCTCATCGCCGAAGAGGCGGGCGAAGTTTTCAAAGCCGACGAAGGCGCGGCTCTGCATCGTATTGCCGCTGTAGAGGCTGAGGCGGAGGCTGTCGATGAGCGGGAAGGCCATGAAGATCGTATAGATCAGCAGGGCCGGCAAGAGGTATGGCAACCATGAGGACAGTGATGCGGATTTCTTCTGCATGGAATCCCCTCAAAAGATCCCGGGCCGAAGCCCGGGATGTCGATAGTATGGATCAGAAGACCGCGGCGACCGAGTCGGCGGCCTGCTTCGCTGTCAACTGTCCCTTCATCACCTTGATGACCGCTTGGTTCATCGGGGCGTAGAGGTCCATCAACGCCGGCCAGACGAAGCGAGCGTCGGTCTGCTTGCCGGTGTTGAGGGCGAGGAACTCGTTGGCGTGGACATCCTCCAACGTGATGGGGAAGTTGATCATCGGGAAGTATCCGACCGGCAGGTTCTGACTCGCCTTGGTCGCTCCCTCCCGGGTGCAGAGCCAGGTGAGGAACGCCTTGGCCTCATCCGGATGCGTCGTGGCCCGGTTCATCGTGATGGCCATGTCGGGATGGAAGCAGATCGCCGTCTGCTTGCCACGGGGGGCCGGGATGGCGAAGAGACCCCAATCGAAGGGGGCATCCTTGTAGACCTCGGCGGTCCACGAACCATCGACGAACATCACCGCCTTCTGGCTGGCGAAGAGCACCTGGCTGTCGTTGTAGGTCACCGACTCGAAGCCGTTGGGGCAGTACGGGGCGGCATCGGCCATCGCCTGGTAGGCCGCGACGAAAGCGGCGTCGTTGATCTTCAATTCCCCGCTCTCGTAGCGCACCCGCTGGTCGGCGCCACCGATGTAGTTGGGCAGCAAACCGAGGAAGAAGGTCTCAAGGATATCCCACTCATCGGCCAGGCCGTTGGCCAGTGGCGTGTAGCCGCGGCTCTTCAAGGTCTTGAGCAGGGAGAGGAAGTCCTCCCAACTCTGAGGAACCGAGAGCCCCTCCTTCTTGAGGATGTCCTTGTTGTAGTAGACGGCATGGCTGACGGCGGCGAAGGGGACGGCGAACATCTTCCCGTCCTCCATCTGCCACGGGGCGAGGTTGCTGGCGGTGAAGTTCTGCATCAGGCCGGGAATGTCGGTGCAGTCGGCGAAGTAGCCTGCCTTGAAGAGCTCTTGGCCAGCGGCGTAGGAGCGGGCATACATCAGGTCGGGGCCGGTGTTGCTGTCCAGCTGGAGACGGAGCGTCGCATTGTAATCCGGCGGGTTGGTCGGCTGGAACTTGATGGTCACGGTGGGGGCGACCTTCTTGTACTCGGCCAAGAGCCGGTTCATCTGTTCCACATCATCGGTTCGCCACGAACCCATGGTGAGTGAGACCTCGCCTACGGAGGCCTTGGTTCCTTGTGCTGCAATGGGGAGCAATACACAAACGAGCATCAGCACGGAGAGGATAACATTCAATCGCTTCATGATTTCACACTCCTTATTGTGTTTGATGGTTTCAGTATAGCACCGATTCTCCCTTCGGCAGGAAGAAATCGGGACAATACCGAAGAATCGTGGCTGAGGGAGCGGAAGGGGGGGAGATATCGGGACATCCAACGACTATTTCTCCCAAACGGCTGAAACGATTGTCGCTTTGTGATAGAATGTCCAGCAACGTTTGAAGAAGAGGTGACAGCGATGAAGTTGGTGTTCCTCGGCCCTCCGGGGGCCGGTAAAGGTACGATTGCGGCTCTGGCGAAAGAGTATTTTCACATTCCCCATATCTCCACGGGAGAGCTCTTCCGCTCCCACATCAAGCAGCACACCCCCCTCGGCCTCCAGGTGGAGGCGATCCTCGGCAGAGGGGACTTGGTCAGCGATGACATCACCGTCGAGATGGTACGCCTCCGCCTCGGCGAAGCGGACGCCCAGGCGGGCTTCATCCTGGACGGCTTTCCCCGCACCATCGCCCAGGCCGATGCCCTGAAGGAGTTGACCGCCCTGGATGCCGTGTTGAACTTCGCCCTTGAGGAGGAGGTGATCATCACCCGCCTCTCGGGTCGGCGGGTCTGCAAATCCACCGGGAAGATCTACCACCTCCTCTACAACCCACCCAAGCGTGATGGGTTTGATGATGAGACCGGCGAGCTGTTGATCCAGCGTGATGACGACCGTCCTGAGGCGATCCACAACCGCCTCGAGGTCTATCAGCGGCAGACCTACCCCTTGATCGAGTACTACCGCAGTCGTGGCCTGCTGCTCGACATCGATGCCTCGGGGACCCCCGAGGAGGTCTTTGCCGCCATGCGGGACGCACTCAACTCCTGATCAGATCCGGGAGAGCGAATCGCGGAGGAGGAGTCGGTGCTCGACCAAGAGGTGCACCGGCTCCTGTTGTGTCCCATCGATGATCGAGAAGAGGGTCTTGGCACCCAGCCGGCCCTTCTCGAAGGCGGGTTGGTCGATGGTGGTCAAGGCCGGGGTGATGGTGATCGCCTCATCGATGTTGTCGAAGCCGACCACCGAGATCTCTTGGGGGACACGGATGCCCGCCTCCTTGAAGGCGAGGATGCAACTGATGGCGACGATGTCGCTCATCGTCACCACACAGGTGGGACGGGAGGGGAGGGCGAGGATTTTCTGCGCCGCCTGTCTCCCGTCGTCGGGCGTGCACTCGCTGACGAGGCAGGCCACGTCGCTGAAGGTCAAGCCCGCCTCACCGAGGGCGCGGTTGTAGCCGAGCATCCGTCGGGCGGAGACGCTCTTGCCCACCTCGCCGATGGCGAAGGTGGCGCTCGCCAAGCCGATGATGGCGATGCTCCGGTGCCCATGGTCCAGGACGGTTTTCATCTGGTGGTAGGCGGCTTCCTCCTCGGCGATGTTGACGCTGCTCGTCTCCTCATCGTACGGCCCGTCGATCATGACGAAGGGGAGGAGGCGGGTCTGCATCACCGTGATGATGTCGTCATCGATCTGGCTGCCGAGGGTGATCAGGCCGTCGACGGCGGCATTGCGCACCGCCAGCGAGAGCGATTTGTGGAGCGGTGGGATGAGGGTCAACGTATAGCCCATCTTCTCACAGACCGACCCGATGCCGGCGATGACCTGGAGCGTATACGGGTTCTGCAAGGAGTACTGCACCATCTGCGGCAGGAGAAAGCCGATGGAGAGGTGGCGCTGGAGGCTGAAGTTCCGGGCCATCGGGTCGGGGATGTACCCGAGCTGCTCGGCCGTCTTGAGGATCTGGTCACGGGCTTTCTTGCTGATGCGCTTGGGATCGTTGAAGGCAAAGGAGACGGCGGTCTTCGAATATCCGCTCTCACGGGCGATATCCTTGATCGTCGGTCTCTTGCTGCCGTTCTTCGTATCTTTCATCAGCCTATCCTTGCTCCAATGGCGGAAATCGTAGCACAACGGGATGAAAAATAGAACCGTCTTCAATCCCGGTGTGCTGCTATAGAGATACTAAACCGGTTTTCTTACTCAGTCAACGAGACTCTGCCTCATAATGTCTGGGTGCTTTGCTCCACACGGATCACCAGGGCCGCCCGGGCCCAGGAAAACTGTTTGCGGATTGCCGAGAAGGCAGGACCGCGTTCCTCGATGCGCGCCGTCCCGGGGAGGGTCATGCCGCACCCTTTGGAGCGCAGGCCCATCACATCCCGGTTGCACACCGAAAGGGAGACCGCATTGTTCCGCTTTAGGTTCTCCCCGGTGTGGACCATCCCACCGACCGGGATCAAGAGCTCGTCCCCTTCGATGAGGACGTAGCTGTTCCGTCTGTTGACCAGATGGGGGCCCCCGGGGCCGTTGGTCACGATCGTCAACGCACCGTCGCCTCCGGTGGTGAGGATCTCTCTGAGTTTTGGATCGAGCATGCTTCCGCCTCCTCTCTCGATGGGAGTGGGGGTGGAACAGAGGCTGTGTTGACAGCGCAACTTTTATTGTGATAACGTTGCCACGCTGGCCGGATAGCTCAGTGGGAGAGCGGTTGCCTTACACGCAACTGGTCGGGGGTTCAAATCCCTCTCCGGTCATGGGACGTATCGCACGATACGTCTTTTTTTTTCTTGGCGCATTGACTATAGTAGAAGGAACAGGGGGGCGCTCGTGTTGTTCAATACGGTCATCTGGTACTTCTTCTTCTATGCGGTCATCGGGTATCTGGTCGAGGTGACCTACTGCTCCGTGCCTCAGCGCAAGCTGGTCAACCGGGGGTTCCTCTACGGCCCCTGGCTGCCGATCTACGGCATCGGGGCGCTCCTGATCATCATCGGGACCCACCACGTCGTGACCAAGCCCATCCTGGTCTTCTTCGTCACGGTATTTCTCACCAGCGCGGTGGAGTATATCGGCGGCTGGGGCCTGGAGCGCTTCTTCGGCCTGAGGCTCTGGGATTACTCAACCTACCGCTTTAATTTCCGCGGACGGATCTGCCTGCGCAACTCGACGCTCTTCGGCCTCTTGGGCCTCGCCCTTGTCTATGGCATCCACCCGGCCGTCCAGAAGGTGGTGGCGGCGATGGGCGAGCGGACGGCCGACATCGGAGCCCACGTCATTGTGTTGGTCTTCGCCATCGACACCACCGCCTCGGTCCTCAGCATGCGCTCCTTCGCCGCCCTGCTGGAGCGCTATCACCTGCGCAAGGGGGAGATCGAGGAGAAGCTCGCCTCCCAAAGCCAAGCCCGTCTCCTCGTAGAGCGCCTGAAGGAGGAGCGGGTCGAACTGATGGAGACCTTGGCCCTCAAATCGCGCTCGATCCTCTCCCGCTTCCCCTCGCTGACGTCACAGAGCGAGGAGCGCAAGGGTCACCTGCGCGCAGTGCGTGAGCGCATTGAGGAGATCCTCCAGGAGCGGAAGAAGCGATGAGACGTGAAGAGCTGGCAGCCAATCTCCTGGCCGTGCAGAGCGCGCTGGCTGAGGCGATCGCGAAATCCGGCAGATCGCAGGACAGTGTTCGCTTGATGGCGGTGAGCAAGACCCACCCCTATGAGGCGATGCTCGCCCTCTGTGAGGAGGGGCAACTGCTCTTCGGGGAGAACCGGGTGCAGGAGGGGGAGGGCAAGCTGCCCCCCAAGGGGGAGCGGCCGCTCTCTGTCAACCTTATCGGCCATCTGCAGGGCAACAAGGCGAAGAAGGCCATCGCCCTCTTCGACCGCATCGACAGCGTCGACTCGCTGCGCTTGGCGCGGCGTCTCAACGATCTGGTCAGCGTGCCCTATCCCATCCTCCTGGAGCTGAACACCAGCGGGGAGGCGGCCAAGCACGGCTTTGAGAGTGAGGATGCGCTCTTCTTCGCCCTTGATGAGATCGCCACGATGGAGAACCTCCGGGTCGAGGGACTCTTGACCCTCGGTCCCCTGGGAGGGGATGAGCGGGCGATCCGGACCTCCTTCGCCGCCCTGCGCAGGAGCTTTGAACGCGCTCGAGAGCGCTTTGACCTGCCGTCCTTCTTCGAGCTCTCCATGGGGATGAGCGGCGATTGGCCGCTCGCCATCGCCGAGGGATCGACCTGTGTGCGGATCGGCACCCTGCTCTTTGGAGCGAGGGAGGCGCCATGAAACGGTTTGTCGCCACCCTGTTGATCCTCTCTCTCCTCGCCCCATCCGTCCTGCTGGCCGAGCCGCTGAAGGAGTATGTGCCGTACGAGGAGGGGGAGTTCCCCCTCTGGACCTACAAGATCCGGAGAGCCGAGCAGATCTTCTTCGGTTCAATGATGATCACCATCCCGGTGGCCGCCCTCGTCTACACGCTGGCGGTCAACAACGACTGGGTCGCCCAGCCGACGAGTGAGGCCCAGCAGTACCTGGTCGGCGCGGCCATCGCGGCGGGCCTCTCGTTGACCGTCACGGTCGCCGACTCCATCATCGGTGCAGTGAGAACGCCCTGATGGCCGTCTATAGTAAGACCATCACCGTGGCGGTGGGGCAGCTGGAAGCGCCGATGCGCCTCGACGCCTATGTGGTGCAGGCCCGGGAGGGCATCTCGCGCTCGATCTTCTCAAAGAGCGACACGCAGATCACCGTCAACGGCAAACCGGTGAAGAAGAGCCGGCTCGTCACTGCGGGGGATCAGATCGTCGTCACCTATAGCGAGGTGCACTTTGCGGGGTTGGAGCCCCAAATGATGCCACTCTCCGTCCTCTATGAGGATGACGACCTGCTCATCATCAACAAGGAGCAGGGGTTGGTGGTCCATCCCGGGGCGGGGAATTGGGAGGGGACGCTCGTCAACGGCCTGCTCGCCCGCTACGGGACTGCCTTCGAGGCGATGGGTGAGGAGGGGAGGCCCGGCATCGTGCACCGCCTCGACAAGGATACCAGCGGTGTGATGGTCATCGCCTTGAATCCGAAGAGCCAACGCGCCCTCAGCGCCCAGTTCAAGGCGCGTACCAGTGAGAAGATCTATGTCGCTGTCGTGCGCGGGACGCTTGCCTCAAAGAGCGGCACGATCGAGGCGCACATCAAGCGCGACCCCACCCGGCGCACACAGTACATCACGTGCCCCGACGAGGAGGGACGCAGCGCCCGCACCGAGTATCGCGTGGTCATGCAAGGGAGGGGGTGGACGATGCTGCGCATCACGCTCTTCACCGGGCGGACCCATCAGATCCGCGTCCACCTGAAATCCATCGGCCATCCCATCATCGGGGACCCGATCTATGGGGGCGGCTCTGAATCCACCCTGCTGTTGCACGCCTTGGTACTGGGCATCGACCACCCCGTCACCGGAGAGCGGATCCGCTCTGTCGCCCCGTTGCCGCCTCGGATCAAGGAGTGGGTGTACGGACCCGGCTCGGGCGCAGATCGGCGTTGAAGAGGCGCTCGATGCGCAGCTTGCTCGGCGACCCGTGGCCGCTGAAGATCAGGGTGTTCTCATCGAGGGTCAACAGCTTCTTTTCGATCACATCCAACAGGAGGCGCTGTTCGCTGAGCCCTCCGCTCTTTCCCACCCACCCACTGTGCAGGACATCGCCGGTGAAGAGTGCCCCGCCGATCTTCCAGACGATCGAGTCGAGGCTGTGTCCCGGGACGTGGATCGCCTCGATGGGCAGACCGCAGAGATCGAGCTTCTCCCCGTCCGTGACGGCTTTGAAGGGGAAGGAGAAGCGGCTGTGTTCGCTCGCCCACACCTCGACGGGGTAGATCTTCTTCAGCGTGCCGAGCCCCTCCCAGTGGGAGAGGTGGCCGTGGGTGAGCAGGACATGCTCCAGGGAGAAGTGGTGGCACTCGATGAGTCTGACCAGCTCGACCTCCACCGAGCCCGGGTCGATGAGGAGGGCCCGCCCGGTCTCCTTGTTGGCCACCAGATAGCTGTTGCAGAGGGCGGAGGCGGAGAAGTACTGGTAGATCTTCATCGGTGCGCCTCCTCCAGGTTGGAGTACCGAAATGAGATGTTCTTTCTCAAACTATGGCGAAAGTCGGTCTTCTTCAGGTTGCAATCCTCGAAGGGCGAGTCGGTCAAAAACGCCGTGTTGAAGGTGGAGTAGTAGAAGTCACACTCGCTGAAGTTGGTGGTGAAGGCGGCGATGCCGCTGAAGTTGGTGTGGATGAAGCGCGAGTTGGAGAGGTCGCAGGAGAGGAAGCGGCTGCCGGCGAAGACCGTGTGGCGCACGTCCACCGCATTGAAGCGGCAGCGTTCGAAGAGACAGAAGTCGAAGAAGCAGTTGGTCATCGCCAGCGAGCTGAAGTCGACGTCGGTGAAGGTGCACCACGCCAGGTTGTTGCCCGCCATCCGCCGGGGGAGGAGGGTGAGGTGAGAGAAGTGCGCCTCGCTGACCGAGAGGTCGAAGAGATCGCTGCTGCCGGCAAGCAGGCTTTGGGCCTGGGCGAGGATCGTTTCCTGGTCGCGGCTGTGGTGGTAGCACGTCTCCTCACCGGCGCAGATGTAGTGGTGGCACCCGTCGACGCTGCAGGTTTTGAGCGAAAACATACCCAAGGGTAGCAGATGGGTCTCGGTTGTCAAGGGGGCACTTTCCCATTACAGTAAGTGACGGAGGAATATGAGCGAATTTATCGGACAGGTGAGCCGGGGGATCAACAATATCTTCACCGTGCTCCATGAGAGTGGGAGTTACCAGTGCAGGATCTGGGGCAAGCAGCTGAAGGAGATCAGCGGTGAATACAACCCCATCGCGGTGGGCGATTACGTCCGCTTCTCTGTCACCGGCACCGGGGAGGGGATGATCAGCGAGCGCCTCGAGCGACGATCCACCTTCACTCGCTGGAACGCGAAGGGGAGCGTCAACCAGACAGTGGTGGCCAACATGGATCTGGTGGTCTGCATCAGCAGCTGCGACAACCCGCCGTTCCGTCCCCGCTTCATCGACCGGGTCATCGCCTGCTGCGACAATGTCCCCGTCATGATCGTCCTCAACAAGAGCGACCTCGGCCTCTCGAAGTTCGAGAAGGAACGGTTCAAGCTCTACCGGGATCTGGGGTGGGAGACGATCGAGGTCAGTGCCTTGAAGAACAAGAACCTGAAGAAGCTGAACAAGGCGCTCATCGGCAAGACCGTCGCCTTCGTCGGCCAGAGCGGGGTGGGCAAGTCCACCTTGATCAACGAGCTCTTGGGCAGCGACCAACGCACCGCCGAGGTCTGTGAGAAGTACAACCGGGGACGACACACCACCAACCACTCGCTCCTGCTCGAGGGTCCAGAATATCGGCTCGTCGATACGCCGGGGGTGCGGGAGATCATGGTCCCCCACACCGACAAGCAACAGCTCGTCAAGGCGTTCCCGGAGTTCGAGGAGTACCGGGGACGGTGCGCCTTCGATCCGTGTTTCCACGAGGAGGAGCCCGACTGCATGGTGAGGGCGGCCGCCATCGAGGGGAAGATCGATGAGGACCGCTACGAGAGCTACCTGCGCATGATCGCCTCCCTCGATGAGAAGGGGCCCGAGTGGCTGGGAAAGAGCGAAGCGACCCAAGAGTGGCGCAGTCGAAGAGAGAGTGATGAACACAAAGAGTATTGAGGCCCTGGGCTTCTCGGTCATCCGATCACGGATGGCGTCCCACTGCCGCTCTGAGGAGGGGAAAGGCTATCTCTCATCCCTGGGCTTTTTAAGCGACCGGGACCCGCTGGCCGAGCGCCAGAGTCTCGTGGGCGAGTGCGTCGCCCTCCTCGGCCAAGACAATGGGGGGTTTTTGCGCACCTTCCCCTCCATCGCGCTCCTCGTCGAACAGATCGCCGATCCGATTTCCATGGTGGAGGGACCACGCCTGATCGACCTGGCCTCCTACATCGAGGCGGCGCGCCTGCTCTTTGATGGGGTCAACCAACAGCAGAGTGACGGATCATCCTTCCCCCTCGCCGCCCATATGATGGGCCCCTCCTTCCCCGAGGAGCTCTCGAGCCTCAGCCTAGCCATCCGGCGCGACCTGGATGAGAGCGGTGAGGTGAGAGCCACCCATCCCTCCCTGGTCAAGCTCTCCCATGAGGTCGAGCGGGTGCGCAGTCGACGCACGCAGTACTGCCGCCAGTACATCCGCGATCACAGTGATGTGATCCAGAATGACCAGGAGGCGCTGCGTGATGGTCGGCTCGTCATCCCCATCCGCCGGGAGGCCCACTCCCAGGTCGCCGGCTTCGTCTCATCCTCCTCATCCAGCGGCTCGACGCTCTTCATGGAGCCGTTCGCCCTGGTCGAGCTGAACAACAGTGTGGTCATGGCCCAGAACCAGATCCTCATCGAGGTGGCCAAGATCCTCTCTGCCCTCGCCTCCCAGGCGCGGAGCGCCATCAGTGCGATCAAGCGCCTGCAGCGTGCGGTGGGAGAGACGGACGGCACGCTGGCCATCGCGCTCTGGATCCGGGAGATGAGCGCTACGGCCACCGACCTCGAGAGCGGGCGGGTGCGTCTCATCGAAGCACGTCACCCGCTCTTGGGGAGGAAGGCGGTGCCCATCACGCTGGCCATCGATGAGGGGGTGCGCGCCGTCGTCTTCAGCGGACCCAACGCCGGCGGCAAGACCGTCTCCATCAAGACGGTGGCGCTCTTTGCGATGATCAACCAGTTCTGTGGCCATGTGCCGGCCAAGGAGGGGAGCAGCCTACCGCTCTTCGACGACGTCTTCTGCGACATCGGGGATGAGCAGTCCATCGACGACGATCTCTCCACCTTCAGCGGCCATATGAAGAACATCGCCTCGATCCTCGCCTCTGCGGGGCCCCGTTCCCTCATCCTCTTCGATGAGTTGGGCAGCGGCACCGAGGCGGTGGAGGGGTCGGCCATCGCCCAGGCGATCCTGGAGTACGCCCATCGCCGTGCCCACCTGACGCTGGTGACGAGCCACCATACGCTGCTCAAGCAGTACGCCTACGCCAAAAAAGAGATCATCAACGCCTCGATGGCCTTCGATGAGCGCTCCCTCGAGCCCACCTTCACCATCGTGGTCGGCCTTCCCGGTGAGAGCCACGCCCTGGACATGGCCCGCTCGATGGGCCTGCCACCCGAGGTCATCACCCAAACCGAGCAGCTGCTCGGAGGCGAGCAGCTCAAGCTGAGCGCGATCATCAAGGATCTCGAGGGGCGACGCATCGCCCTGGAGGAGGGTGCGCGATCGTTGGAGCGGAGGCGCCTCTTGCTGCAGAACGAGGTGAAGGCGGTGCAGCTGAAGGAGCTGCGCCTCAACCAGGAGCTCGCCCAGATCAAGGGGCGCCAGCTCTCCAGCCTGGAGCGCTTCACCCGTGAGAAACGCAAGGAGATCGAGCTCTTGATCGCCTCGCTCCGCCGAGAGGGTGCTTCCAAGGAGGAGACCGCCCCGGCCGTCGCGCTGCTCTCGAGCCTCAATGAGCGGATCGAAGCGGAGGAGTCGGCGCTCAAAGCGCTCGAGGAGACGATCGAGGAGGCGAAGCCCAAGGGCGACCCGGTCGTCTTCGAGGTCGGCATGGATGTGCTCTGCGGTCCGTCGAAGCGGGAGGGAAAGATCCTCAAGAAGCTCGGCAAGGGACGCTACCAGGTGGCCATCGATGCGATGAAGATGACGCTGAAGGCGAGCGACTTGACCGCTTCGAGCGGAGAGCCTTCCGCACCGCGCGTCTCATACCAGGGCAGCACCGCGGCGCCGAAGGCGGTCATCGACCTGCGTGGCTGTACGCTCGAGGAGGCGCTCTCCCAATTGGCCTTGCAGATCGAGAGCGCCCTGGTCCACGGCATGGAGAGCTTTGCCATCATCCACGGCTACGGGGATGGGATCCTCAGCCGCGGCATCGCCGAGTACCTGAAGGGAGTAGCGGCGGTGAAGGATTATCGCTTCGCCCTGCCGGAGGACGGGGGGATGGGCAAGACCTACGTGATGTTCTGAGCGATGGGCGCTTTACACCGATGACCGGGTAGGCGATACTAGGGACAGGAGCTGATCAATGAGTGACTACATGGACGGAAGCGGGGTGCAATACCACCTGCATATCAAGAGCGGCGACGTCGGTCGCTATGTCATCATGCCCGGCGATCCCAAGCGGGTGAGCCTCATCGCCCGATACCTCGACGATGCCTTTGAGGTGGCCGACAACCGGGAGTACGTGACGTACACCGGCATGCTCGACGGGGAACGGGTCAGCGTCACCTCCACCGGCATCGGGGGACCGAGCGCCGCCATCGCCATGGAGGAGCTCTACCGCTGTGGTGCTGACACCTTCATCCGGATGGGCACCTGCGGCGGCATCGCGCTGGAGGTGATGGGGGGTGATGTTGTCATCGCCACCGCGGCGGTGCGCGCCGAGGGCACGAGCCGGGAGTATGCTCCCATCGAGTATCCGGCCACCGCCACCTTCTCGGTCGTGCAGGCGTTCAGCGAGGCGGCCGACGCCTTGGGCAAGCGCTCCCACATCGGGGTGGTGCAGTGCAAGGACTCCTTCTACGGCCAGCACGAGCCGGCCGTCATGCCGGTCAGCTACGAGCTGCTCAACAAGTGGGAGGCGTACAAGCGCCTCGGCGTCTTGGCCAGTGAGATGGAGAGCGCCGCCCTCTTCACCGTGGCGGCCCACCTCGGCGTACGCTGCGGCAGCGCCTTCTCGGTGGTGGGCAACCAAGAGCGGGAGCTCTTGGGCATGGAGAACCCCATCAACCACGACACCGAGGCGGCGATCGTGTTGACCATCGAGGCGTTACGGCGCCTGATCGCCTCGGACCGTCGCTGAGTCTCTCTTTGCATCGATGATCACGGAGAGCGGGTAGGGCAGCAGCTCTGACCCGCTCTTGCCGAGTTCGGCGAAGGCCGGCCCCCCGTTGTACAGCTCCCAGGTGCCGGAGAACGGCCAGAGACTGCCCATGCGGGCCAGGTGTGCCAAGAGGTCGAGCACCAGGTGGTGCGGGACCTCGCTTCCCTCCTTGATCGGGAAGGGGCAGAAGATGAGGGCCTCGAGCGAGGTGGGGAGCAAGAGATAATCGATGAGGATCTGGCCTCCAGCTTCCAATTCCGTCTTGTAGCGGGTCAACAACAGCGCGGCGTCGCGTCGGCTTCGGTAGAGCCGGGTTCCCGTGCCTCGATGGGTGATGTAGTAGAGCATCGTCACCTCCTGCCCGTATAGGTGGCGGGGAGGTTCTTTTGCTTCAGCGCCACGTGGGGCGGCGGTGAATATCATCTACACTGGTTGAATATTATTCTTCTATCAACGATAATATGCCAAGTTTGTCCCCAAGGGTGCAGGATCGTTGCATGCGCAGCGGCTTGCCGGGCACGTACAATCACGCGTCGAGGTAGGATTCAGATGGCCCAACAGATTCAAGAGTTAGTCGCGTCCATCCGCAAGGATGGCATCGAGGTTGCCCAACAGGAGGCAAACGCAATCGTGGAAGAGGCCACACAGCAGGCCGCTCAGATTCTTGCCAAAGCCAAGAAGGAGTCACAGGCCATGATCGCCAAGGCTGAGCGGGAGATCGCCACCAAGGAGCAGAGCGCCCGCGCCTCGCTTGCACAGGCGAGTCGAGACGTACAGATCTCGATGAAAGACGCCCTCACCGCCCAGTTGGACCGCCTCTTGGTCGGTACCGTCTCCAAGGCCCTCTCCTCCAAAGATGTCGTGCTCCTCATCAAAGCGGTCGTAGAACTTGCCGGGCAGAGCGAGACCAAGGTCCTTGAACTGAACAAGAAGGAGTTCGACACCCTCGGCGAGAGCCTGAAGGGCGCGCTCGCCGATGAGCTGAAGAAGGGGCTTGAGATTCGCCCCGTCCCATCGGTGGATGGCGGCTTCAAGCTCGTCGAGAAGGATGGGACGAGCTTCTTCGATTTCACCGCAGCTGAGACGGCGAGCCTGCTCAAGCCGTATCTTTCACACGCCATCGAAGCGTTGATCTTCAGCTGAGGAGTCTGCGGTGGCTTCCTATTACTACTACGCCTCAACGCTCCCCCTCTTGCGCCTCGATTCTCCGCTTCCGTTCAGCGTCGAAGCGTTTCTCTCTGCCTCGGCAGGGCAACTGAGCCGGCGTGACCATGCGTTGCTGGTGGCGGCGGTGGAGGGGAGGGAGAGTGCTCACCCCTTCATCCGCAAGTGGCAGCGCTTTGAGCGCTTGTTGCGCTCGGAGCTGGCAGCCCAGCGCAGCCGGCGCAAAGGGTACGTGGGCTCTCCGTATCCCCACCGTGATGAGACTGACCTGCGCATCTGCGATACGGTGCGCCAGGCATTGGCTACCGATGATCCGCTCAAGGCTGAGCTGATGCTCTTGGAGCTCTCCTTCAAGCAGCTGGATGAGGCGGCGGGGCTTGCCGCCTTCAGCATCGAGGCATTGTTGGCATTTGTCCTGAAATTACAGCTGTTGGAGCGCAGGAGCCGATTTGTCCAGAGTGCGGGCAACAGTGAGTTCGAACGACTGTTTTCTCACCTTCAGCGTGAGATTGCAAGACGATAGTGGAGTTGTGCATGGCTACAAGTATGGGACGGGTTAAAGGCGTCAACGGCAACATGGTGACGGTTGAGTTCGATTCAGCCATCGCAAAGAATGAGGTAGGCTTCATCCACGTCGGGGATGAACGGCTCAAGGGTGAGGTCATCCGGATCAAGGGCAATGAAGCGGCGCTGCAGGTCTTTGAGATGACGGGCGGCGTTTCTGTCGGTGACCACGTCGAGTTCACCGGCGAAATGCTCAGCGTGGAGCTCGGCCCCGGCTTGTTGCAGCAGATCTACGATGGGTTGCAGAACCCCCTGCCTGAACTGGCCGCACAGTGCGGCTTCTTCCTCCAACGGGGCGTCTACCTCAAGCCGATCCCGGACAAGGAGTGGGAGTTCACCCCCGTGGCCAAGCAGGGCGATGCCCTCTTTGCCGGCGATACCTTCGGCACCGTCGTCGAGGGGCTCTTCACCCACCAAATCATGGTTCCCTTCGACATGGCCGATGGACCGTGGACGGTGAAGAGCATCAAGAAAGCGGGCACCTACCCGGTGCGCGACACCATCTGCAGCGTGGAGAACGCCAAGGGCGGCACACGTGATCTCTCCATGGTCTTCACCTGGCCGGTGAAAGTGCCCATCAAGCTCTATGAGGAGCGCCTCCGGCCCACCGAGACCTTGGTGACGAAGATCCGCCCCATCGATACCTTCCTCCCGGTGGCGAAGGGCGGCACCTACTGTACCCCCGGTCCCTTCGGGGCGGGAAAGACGGTGTTGCAGCACATGACCAGTCGGAACGCCGACGTCGACATCGTCATCATCGCCGCCTGTGGTGAGCGGGCCGGCGAGGTCGTCGAGGTCCTCAAGGAGTTCCCCGAGCTCATCGACCCGCGCACCGGACGCTCCCTGATGGAGCGCACCATCATCATCTGCAATACCAGCTCGATGCCGGTGGCCAGCCGCGAGGCATCGGTCTACACGGCGGTGACCATCGCCGAGTACTATCGGCAGATGGGCCTCGATATCCTGCTCTTGGCCGACTCCACCAGCCGATGGGCGCAGGCGATGCGCGAGATGAGCGGTCGCCTGGAGGAGATTCCCGGTGAGGAGGCGTTCCCCGCCTACCTGGAGAGCCGGATCGCCGAGTTCTACGAGCGGGCCGGCAAGGTCCTCCTCAAGGATGGGAGGACCGGATCGGTCACCATCGGCGGGACGGTGAGCCCCGCGGGTGGAAACTTCGAGGAGCCGGTGACCCAAGCGACGCTGAAGGTCGTCGGTGCCTTCCACGGCCTGTCGCGTGAACGCAGTGATGCGCGCAAGTACCCGGCCATCGATCCATTGACCTCCTGGTCGAAATACGGGGGCGTCATCGATTCCAAGCGGGTCGAGGAGGCGCGCTCCGTCGTCTTCGCCAGCAACGAGATCAACCAGATGATGAAGGTCGTCGGTGAGGAGGGAACCTCCATCGAGGATTATGTCGTCTATCAAAAGGGTGAGCTGGTCGATGCCTGCTACCTGCAGCAGAACTCCTTCGACCCGGTGGACTCCTCGGTCCAGATTGAGCGACAGCGCTACCTCTTCGATCGCCTGTACGCGCTCCTCAAGGCCAACTTCGTCTTTGAGGAGAAGAGCGATGTCCGCTCCTTCTTCTACCAGTTGCGCCAGAGCTTCCTGGACTGGAACAATACCGCCTTCCTCGGCAAAGAGTTCAAGGCGATCGAAGCGAAGATCATCGATCTGATCGCGACCAAAGAGAGAAGGGTGGGCTAAGGCATGCAGAAGATATACTCAAAGATTGAATCCATTGTCGGCAACGTCATCACCGTGCGGGCCAACGGGGTGAAGAACGGGGAGCTGGGACTCGTCTCCTACAAGGGGGGGCAGAGCATGGCCAACGTCATCAAGCTCGATGACGATCTGGTGAGCCTGCAGGTCTTCAGCGGGGCGCAGGGCATCTCCACCGGGGATCAGGTGCGCTTCTTGGGCGTGCCGATGCGGGTCAGTTACTCCAACGATCTGCTCGGGCGCGTCTTCGACGGTACCGGCATGCCGCGTGACCGCGGACCGGAGATGAAGGGGAACCTCATCGAGATCGGGACACCGGCGGTAAACCCCGCCAAACGCATCATCCCGCGCAACATGATCCGCACCGGCTTGCCGATGATCGACCTCTTCAACACGCTGGTCGAGAGCCAGAAGCTGCCAATCTTCAGCGTCAGCGGCGAGCCGTACAACGAGCTGTTGGCCCGTATCGCCATCCAGGCGGAGGTCGACCTGATCGTCCTCGGCGGCATGGGGCTCAAGTACGACGACTACCTCTACTTCCGCGATACGCTTGAGGAGAGCGGCGCGATGAGCCGCACCATCATGTTCATCCATACCGCCAGCGACCCGACGGTCGAGTGCATGCTGGTGCCGGACATGGCGCTGGCCGTGGCCGAGCGCTTCGCCCTCGACGGCAAGAAGGTGCTGGTCCTGCTCACCGATATGACGAACTTCGCCGATGCGATGAAGGAGATGGCCATCACGATGGACCAGGTCCCCTCCAACCGTGGATACCCCGGTGACCTCTACAGCTCACTGGCCTCCCGCTACGAGAAGGCCGTCGACTTCGAGGGTGCCGGATCGGTGACGATCCTCGGGGTCACCACGATGCCCGGGGACGACGTCACCCACCCGGTGCCGGACAACACCGGCTACATCACCGAGGGGCAGTACTACCTCAAGGGGGGACGCATCGAGCCGTTTGGATCGCTGAGCCGCCTCAAGCAGCAGGTCAACGCCCACACCCGGGATGACCACCGTGCCCTGATGGACGGCATGATCAAGCTGTATGCAGCCTTCAAGGAGTCGCTTGAGAAGCGCTCGATGGGCTTCATGATGACCGAGTGGGATGAAAAACTGCTCAAGTATGGCGATCTCTTCGAGCGCAAGATGATGGACCTGTCGGTCAATATCCCGCTCGAGGATGCCCTGGACCTTGGTTGGGAGATTCTCGCCGACTGCTTTGAACCCGCCGAGACAGGCCTGCGGACCGATTTGATTCGCGCCCGCTGGCCGAAGGCGATCGAGTAGGAGCGTCCATGGCCGTCAAGCTTACCAAGAACGAGCAAAAACTTCAGAAGGACCACCTCAAGCAGTTCGAGCGGTACCTGCCGACGCTGCTCTTGAAGAAGCAGCAACTGCAGCTGGTCATCCGTCAGATCCAGGATGAAATCCAGCTGCACAAGCGGGCCCAGCGCCGCTTGGTCACCGAGATGCAGAGCTGGATCGCCGTGTACGGGGAGAACCCGTTCTTCAGCGAGGAGCGTTCCATAGAGACCCTGGTCACGATCGACACGATCGTCAAGAGCCGGGGCAACATCGCCGGCGTGATCATCCCGGTCTTCGAGGAGCTGACCTTCGCCGCCGTCCCCTATGACCTCGAGTACTACCCGCTCTGGGTCGACCGCGGTGTGGAGAGCCTGCGCGAATATGCCCGCCTCGATGCCCTGATCGTCACGCTCGCCGAACAGATCCGCTTGCTTGAGAAGGAGCTCAGGACCACCAGCCAGCGGGTCAACCTCTTTGAGAAGGTGAAGATACCTGAGGCGAAGGAGAACATCCGCGTCATCGGCATCTACCTCGGGGATCAGCAGACCGCCGCGGTGGTACGCGGCAAGATCGCCAAGAAAAAATTGGTGGAAGGGGCCTAGCATGATCGTAGAGATGAAGAAAGCCTATATCGTCGTCGAGACGGCCAAGAAGCGGAGCATGCTCAAAGCCTTGGGCAAGGCCGGACTGCTCCACCTGGAGAGCGAACCCTTCACAAATGAGGAGACGCAGCAGATCCAGAAGCGGTACGATACCCTCTCCGCCGTCATCTCCTTGGTCACCGAGTTGCACGGCAAGAAGGAGAAGCGTGAACAACAGCAGCTCTCCCCGGAAGCCTGTGCTGAGGTGGCTGACCGCTATGCGCACCTGGCAGAGGAGAAGAAGCGCCTCGAGGAGGAGATCGCCGCCCTCCGCACCCAAGCTGAAATGCTCGCGCCATGGGGAGACTTCGATCCGAGTGAGGTCGTGGCCCTGAGGGAGAGCGGCATCGATCTGCACTTCTACACGCTTTCCAAGAAGGACCTCGCCGCCTTGGGCGAGGACATTGCATACCTGCATCTGGCGCCGGTCGGCTCACTGGAGGCGATCGCGACGGTCGGCTTCGAGCTTCCCCCTTCGGTGATGGCCACCGAACTCGTCCTCCCCAGTGTGGGGCTCGGTCAAATCGAAGAGCGGTTGAAGAGGGCGAACGAGGAGCTTGGTACGACCGTCTCCACGCTTCAAAGCGGCGCCATCTACCTTACCAGCCTCAAGGAGTACCAGAAGCGCCTCTCAGAGCGGCAGGTCTTTGAGGAGATTGCCCAGGGAATGGACCGGGAGGAGGAGCTGAGCTGGATCGCCGGCTACCTCCCCGTCGATGAGGTAGAGACCTTCGAAACGCTCGCCCGGGCCAATGCGTGGGCATATGCCCTCAATGAGGTGGGCGAGGACGACAATCCCCCGACCTTGGTGCGTTACCCCAAGGGCGTGGGGATCATCAAGCCGGTCTTCGATATCCTGGGTACCGTGCCCGGGTATCACGAAGCGGACATCTCCACCTGGTTCCTCCTCTTCTTCACCCTCTTCTTCGCCATGATCGTGGGCGACGCCGGCTACGGCCTGATCTTCCTGATCGCCGCCGCCGCCATCCACATCAAGAGCAAGAAACCGACCACCTTGGCCCTGCTCATCTATGTGCTCTCAGCCGCCACGATCGTGTGGGGCTCCTTGACCGGCACCTGGTTCGGCTCCAAGGCGATCTTGGAACATCTTCCGTTCTTACAGACGCTGGTCATCCCCTCGATCGCCAACTACCCCGAGCTCTTCGGCATCGACGCGGTGACGGCGCAGAACACGGTGATGAAGTTCTGCTTCATCGTCGGGACGGTCCAACTGTCGCTAGCCTGCGCCTTGAACGTGTTCCGCAAAGCACCACACAAGGACCTGAGCTTGATGGCGGACATCGGCTGGCTGGTGGCCATCCTTGCCCTCTACCTGGTGGTGTTGCAACTGGTCATCGGTACCCCCATCAACTTCGCGGTGGTTTTCTCCATCGTGCTGGTTGGCTTTGTCATGGTGGTGCTCTTCGGTGAGCAGGGGCCCGGTGTGCCCGTCGGCAAGGGAATGTTGAAGGGACTGGCGGGGCTCTTCACCACCTTCCTCAATACCATCAGCGCCTTCAGCAACATCATGAGTTATATCCGCCTCTTCGCGGTCGGCATGGCCAGTGTGGCCATCGCCCAATCGTTCAACGCGATGGCGAGCTCGATGAACAGCGGTATCGCCATCGTCGCGGGAATCGCGGTGTTGATCATCGGCCACTCGCTGAACCTCATCATGGGGTTGCTCAGTGTGGTGGTCCATGGGGTGAGGCTCAATCTCTTGGAATTCTCCGGACAACTCGGCATGGAGTGGACTGGAGTCGCATACAAACCGTTTTCGCAGACGGCACAAGAACAATAATCGTTGCCAACGTCAACGAAGGAGATTCATATGGGTAACTTGGAATTTATCGGAATGGCCTGTGCCTTGGCGCTCTCTGCCTTGGGGTCAGGACTGGGTGCGGGAGCTGCATCCCAGGCGGCGGTCGGCGGTTGGAAGAAGTGCTATGCCAACGGTAAGCCAGCCCCCTTCATCATGGTCGCCTTCGCGGGCGCTCCGCTGACACAGACGATCTACGGCTTCCTGTTGATGAACTTCATCGCAAGCGCCGTTGGGGCAGGGGTGGCCTCATCACTCGCCTTCGGCGTCGGAGTCTTCGGCGGCCTCGCCATCGGCCTCTCAGCCTGGATGCAGGGCCTGGTCAGCGCCAGAGCATGTGACGCGCTCGCGGAGACCGGGAAGGGGACGGCAAACTACTTCATCGTCATCGGTATCGTAGAAACCGTGGCCCTCTTCACGTTGGTCTTCAGTTTGCTTGCCCTGCAGTAAGAGATGATCGCCTCTCGTTGAGCGCTTGGTCATCGTACGGACGGACACCACGGTGTCCGTCTCGTCATCTACAGAGGTTTGTGCGTCGCCTCGAAATCGAGCAGCCACACCTTCTTGTCCAGCCCTCCACCGTAGCCGACGAGGCGCCCGTCGCTGCCGATGACCCGGTGGCAGGGGATGATGATGCTGATGGGGTTGCGGTTGTTGGCCATCCCGACGGCACGGCATGCCTTCGGATTGCCAATCTGCGCGGCAATCTCTCCATAGCTTCTCGTCTCGCCGTAGCCGATGGTGAGGAGCGCCTGCCAGACCTTCTGCTGGAAGGGGGTGCCCACCGCGTTGAGCGGCACGGAGAACACGGTTCGCTTCCCATCCCAATACTCGTCCAACTCCCGTTTCACCTGATCGAGGATCGGGCTCTGGTCTTTCTCTTCGGTGCTCCCGAATGCAAGGGAGAGCAACGCCTCATCATCGGCTTTGATGATCATCGGGGCGAGGGGGCTCTGATATGCGGTGGTATAAATCATACCCCATCGTAGTCTGCCCCTTGCCGGTTATCAAGGCTCCGTGATGGAGCGCTTGGTCACATTGATGGAGTTTTGATCTTCAAGGAGATCTTCGCTTCGTACGGGGCGACCACCACTTCCTTGCAAGAGGGAGGACAAATCGATATCCTAGGCACATGATATACGATTCAGTGGATGCGCTCGCTTCCTACGCTTCGATCATCGAGGCGGCAGCACAGATCGAGCGCTTGATCGCGGGGGAGGTAGATGCCCTTCCCCTGATGGATCGATTCGATGAGAGTGGGGTGTCTCGACCGTTCGACGGGACCTTGCGCTCCCACAAGGAGCAGCTCTGCCTGCACTGGGTCAAGGCGGGGCGGGAGGTCATCGCCGTCGGCTACCCTGAACAGACCACGGGCCTGCCGGCCTCTGATGACGGCTCGATCGTGGTCGAAGGAGCGCAGGTGACTACGGTATTGACGCTTCGGGAGGGGGAGTTTGTCCTCTTCATGCCCGGAGAGCCGTATGCCTTGCGCCTTGCAGGCTCCAGCGAGCATGTCGAGAGTGAGAGCGTACGATTTGGGTAAGGCTATGCTTTACAACTGTAAAGTATCTCAGTACTATACTTGGTAGATGGTGAGGTGGGGTGCGATGGGTGTTGATAGACAGGTACGGATTGGGGAGAAACTGCTCGGAGTCGGGCTGCACCCCTTGGTGCAGACGATGTACGATGAGCCGATCCCTCATGACGGGGAGGCGCTCGATGCCTTGATTCGGCGCATCGGCAGCCTCAATGCGATGGGCTGCGACATCATCCGCTTCTCCTACCCAAGCAGTGATGACCGCATCCCCTTCTCCTACCTCTGTGCCAAGAGCCCCATCCCGGTGGTCGCGGACATCCACTTTGACCATCGCCTCGCCCTCGAGGCCCTGGAGGCCGGCGCCCATAAGATCCGCATCAACCCGGGCAATGTCGGGGCCCGGTGGAAGGTGGACGAGATCCTCGCCTCCGCAAAGGACCACGGTGCGGCCATCCGCATCGGCCTCAACAGCGGCTCGCTCCCCAAGGGGAATGAGGAGCCGGCGATTTTGATGAGCAATACGGCCCTGACCTACCTCGATTGGTTCGAGCAGGCGGGCTTTACCGACACCGTGGTGAGCCTCAAGGCGAGCGATGAGACGGTGACCGTCGAGGCCAACCGCCGCTTTGCCTCGCAGAGCGGATACCCGCTCCACCTGGGCGTCACCGAGGCCGGCTCGGTGGTCAGCAGCGTGGTGCGCTCCACCTGGGCGCTCGGCCTTCTCTTGAGCGAGGGAATCGGCAGCACGCTGCGCATCTCCATCACCGGGCCCATCGAGACCGAGGTGCAGGCGGGCGTCGAGCTGCTCAGGACCCTGGGCTTGCGGAAGCGGGGCATCCGCATCGTCAGCTGTCCCCGCTGCGGTCGCTCGACGTTCGACAGCCAGGGCTTCTTGGCCTCGGTGGAACAGGATCTGCTCTCCATCGACAAGGATCTGACGGTGGCCATCATGGGCTGTCAGGTCAACGGACCCGGGGAGGCGAAGAGCGCAGATATCGCCATCACCGGGATTGGGAACGCCATCTTCCTCTACAAGGGAGGGAAGCTGGAGCGGAAAGTGGGGGCCGGTGAAGCGAAGGCGGCCCTTTTGGAAGCGGTACGGAATGCAGAATAAGTTGATCATACGGGGGGCGAGGCAGCATAACCTGAAGAACCTCGACCTCGAGTTGGACAAGGACCAGCTGATCGTCATCAGCGGCCTTTCCGGCAGCGGCAAGAGCTCGCTCGCCTTCGACACGATCTTCGCCGAGGGACAGCGGCGCTATGTGGAGAGCCTCTCCTCCTATGCGCGGATGTTCCTCGACCGGATGGACAAGCCCGACGTCGACTATATGGAGGGGCTCAGCCCGGCCATCGCCATCGAACAGAAGTCGTCCAGTCGGAACCCCCGCTCGACGGTCGGCACGGTGACCGAGATCTACGACTACCTGCGCCTGCTCTGGGCGCGGATGGGGGAGGCGCACTGCCACCTCTGCGGCCGGAAGATCAGCGAGATGAGCATCGACCAGATCATCGAGATCATCTTCAAAGCGGAGGAGGGGAGCCGCATCATCGTCAGCGCCCCGGTGGCCATCGGGCGCAAGGGGGAGTTCAAGAAGGTCTTCGAGGATGCCCTGGCATCCGGTTATCAACGGGTGAAGGTCGACGGGACGATGTACGAGCTCGACTCTCCTCCCAAACTCGACAAGCAGATCAAGCACTCCATCGATGTGGTCGTCGATCGCCTCATCCTCGACCCGTCGATCCGCAGCCGCCTCGCCTCCTCCATCGAGAGTGCCACCGAGATGACCCAGGGGCTCGTCAAGATCACCTACCTGGGATCTCCCGACGGGGAGCATGAGGAGATCTACAGCGAGTCCAACAGCTGCCCGCACTGCGGCATCACCCTCGGTGAGCTCGAGCCCCGGCTCTTCAGCTTCAACAACCCGTATGGGGCGTGCCCGGAGTGCAATGGGCTCGGAGAGAAGACCGAGTTCGACCCCGACCTCATCATCCCCGACTACTCGAAGAGCTTCAACGAGGGGGCCATCGCCACGATGAACCCCGATGCCCAGTGGGCCCGCTCACAGTTCAAGGCGCTCGCCGACCACTACGGCTTCACCCTGGACACCCCCTTCTGCGATCTCTCACAGCAGGTCATCGACGCCATCCTCTATGGCAGTGATGAGAAGATCTTCGTCGAGTACCGCCGGGAGAAGCGTGATGCGACCTTCCAGGTCGAGAAACCGTTCCCCGGCATCATCCCCGACCTCCAGCGGCGCTACTGGGAGACCCCATCGATGCAGATCAAGGTCTGGATGAACGGCTTCCAGACCTCAAAGGTCTGCCCCGCCTGCCACGGCGACCGCCTGCGGCCGGAGGCGTTGGCGGTGACCATCGGCGGACTCTCCATCATGGAGGTCACCCGCCTCTCAATCAAGGAGGCCGACGCCTTCTTCTCCCACCTCACCCTCACCGAGAGCCAGGCGAAGATCAGCGCCCAGGTCTTCAAGGAGATCAGAAGCCGCCTCTCCTTCTTGACCAACGTCGGGCTCACCTACCTGACCCTCGACCGCGCCAGCGCGACGCTGAGCGGGGGGGAGGCGCAGCGGATCCGCCTCGCCACCCAGATCGGCTCGGCCTTGAGCGGTGTGCTCTATGTCCTCGACGAGCCCTCCATCGGCCTGCACCAACGAGACAACGCGATGCTCATCACCACCCTCAAGAGCCTCAGGGACCTGGGCAACACCGTCCTCGTCGTCGAACACGATGAGGCGACGATCCGTGAGGCGGACTATGTCGTGGACCTGGGCCCCGGGGCCGGCGTGCACGGCGGCTATGTCACCGCACAGGGCACGCCGGAGGATGTGGAGAAGAATCCCGCCTCCATCACGGGCCAATACCTCAGCGGGGCCCTCACGATGGATATTCCGAGGAAACGGAGAGCAGGCAACGGACACGTCATCCGCATCGAGGGGGCCAACAAGAACAACCTCAAGCACATCGATGTCGATATCCCGCTCGGCAAGCTCGTCGTCTTCACCGGTGTCTCGGGCAGCGGCAAATCGTCACTGCTCAACGAGGTGCTGCTGCCTGCCGTACGGCGCCAGCTGGCCCGCAAGAATCCAAGCTACGACGGCTTTTCCCGCATCACTGGGGTAGAGCACATCGACAAGGTCATCAACATCGACCAAAGCCCCATCGGACGGACCCCGCGCTCCAACCCGGCCACCTACGTGGGGCTCTTCACCCCGATCAGAGAGCTCTTCGCCTCCTTGCCCGAGTCCAAGGCCCGCGGCTACAAGAGCGGGCGCTTCAGCTTCAATGTGCAGGGAGGGCGGTGCGAGCACTGCCAGGGGGACGGGACGCTGAAGATCGAGATGAACTTCCTGCCGGACGTCTACGTCACCTGTGACGTCTGCCACGGCAAGCGCTTCAACAAGGAGACCTTGGCCGTCCGCTACAAGGGGAAGAACATCCACGATGTGCTGCAGATGACGGTCAGTGAGGCGAAGGAGTTCTTCAGCGCCATCCCCAAGATCAAGCGGCGAATCGATACGCTGGATTCGGTGGGGTTGGGGTACATCAAGCTCGGCCAGAGCGCCCTCACCCTCAGCGGGGGGGAAGCGCAGCGGGTCAAGCTGAGCCTCGAGCTCTCCAAGTACGGCACCGGGCGGACGCTCTACGTGCTCGATGAGCCGACCACCGGCCTCCACTTCGCCGATGTGAAGAAGCTCATGGAGGTGCTCAATCGCCTCGTCGACCAAGGCAACACGATCCTCCTCATCGAGCACAACCTCGATGTCATCGCCCAAGCCGACCACCTCATCGACCTGGGCCCAGAGGGTGGGGATGAGGGGGGAATGGTGGTGGCCACCGGCACTCCGGAGCAACTCGCCCTATGCAAGGACTCATACACAGGGTATTATCTTGCACAGATGCTCCATGAGAAAGGACACCCGCACGCCCAGTAAATTGATCGCGTTGCTCTGCCTCTTCCTCCTCTCAACCGCCCTGCTGTGGCCGGCCCTGAGTGAGGAGCAGCAGCTCCTCGCCCTGCGCATCGAGACCTCCGATTACGCCTCCCTTCTGGAGATGGCCGCCTCACGCGGCATCCCCATCACCACTGCCGGCGAGATGCAGGAGGCGCTCTTGGCCTATCACGGCCTCTCCGTTGAGCGCGAGGCGCTGCTCTCAGGCACACAGCGTGACTTTGAGGTGACCATCGCCCAGGCCGACTCGATCACACGCCTCTCCTCCTCGCTCTTCATCGCCGAGGGAGGGGTCCACATCACCATCACGACGCTCGACGATGGGCGCTCGCGCACCATCAGCGCCGACCGCCTCATCATCGATATCGATACCAGCCGGATCATCGCCCACTCCTCGGTCCTCTACGAGGATGAAGAGCAGATGGGGTCGGTCGAGGCGGCGATCCTCTCCTTCGATTGGTCGAACAACAACCTCTTCATCGTCGATGCCCTCCTCTTCAACGAATACGGCAAGGAGGGTGAGGAGCCCCTGGTCCTCTACAACCATGCCGAGACGGTCAGGGCGGTCTCCCTGGGAGAGCTGACGATCTACCGGCAGGGCGTCATCGCGATGAGGACGGAGGACCCGCTCTCCTCGATCAAGGCCACGCAGATGACCTTCCGCCCCGGAGGGGATCTCTTGGCCAAGGGAGCGACCGTCCAGATCGGGCGGGTTCCCCTCCTCTGGGTGCCGTTCTTCCCCTTCATCCAGAATCGGATGGTGGGCAATCCCGCCATCGGCATCAACAGTGACCGCGGCATGTTCGTCTCCACGACCTGGGAGCTCGTGGGCCGCTATCCGAAGATCGGGGTAGGGGGCCAAAGCGATGCCGTCGCCCTCTTCTCCAAGAAGAGTGATGAGGACCTCACTCCCGGCACCATCATCTACACCAAGGCGAACGAGGTGACCGGAGTCGAGGCGTGGGCGAAGGAGACCTCCTCGTATGTCGCGCTCTTCGCTGATGCCTATGAACAAGCCGGGGTGAGCCTGGGCCTCGATACCAATCTTTCGCTCTTGAACAAGAGACTCACCATCTCGGGCCTCTCCCTGCTCGCCGTCTACCCCGATGGGGTCGAGACGCTCACCGCGTTGAGCGAGGCGCCTCCGCTCCGCTACCTCGCCGAGCCGGTGATCACGTTCGATGCATCGTATGCGAAGCTGAGCCTGGAGCTGCCCCTCTACTCAGATCCGTCGGTCAAGAGCCTCTACGCAAACCGACTCACCGCCTTCACCATCGAGGGACCGCTGGGAAAGGCGCTCGAGTTCCCCACCGACTTCAAGGGGGACATCACCACGGCGGTGTGGAAGCTCAACGCCTCCTTCACCTTCCCCTCCCAGTACACCAAGCCGTATCTCTCCTCACTCACCATCCCCACCTTGACGGCCCAGGTGACGCGCAAATACAAATACGACAAGATCGAGAAAATCTACGGGTGGGAGTACACCGAGGTGGTGCTCCCCAACCTCACGGCCCGCGCGGCGGGCACCGTCTTTTCCTTCAAGAAACCGGTTGCCAAAAAAAGCGCCGCTCCGAATCCCGCCCCAGCTTCCAAGGCTTCCATCCCCTCCGACCCGTTGCTCGTCCCGTTCTACGCCGCCGAGCAACCGAAGAAGAAGAGCACGACATCGGCCAGCAGGGAGATCACCCTCTCCTATACCGCCGAGCAGCGCTTCAACCAACGGCTGAAACCCGAGAGCGGGGAGAAGGAGTACCGGTACTCCCTCTCCAAGGGCTCGCTGCGTCTCTTCGCCACCCCACACTCAACGTGGTTGACCGTCACCGAGGAGCTGGCCCCCCAGCTCTCGATCGTCGAGGATCTCAACAAGAAGACCTTCTACACCAAGGAGGCCCAGCTCTTCCTCACCAGCCGCATCGCTGTCCCGATCGTCGGCCTCGAGTACCAGCTCAGCCAACGCCTCGCCCGCTCCAAGGTCACCGAGGATACCAAGCTTGGGGTGACGGTGACGGAGGAGGGGGCGCTCTTCACCAAGGAGCAGGTGACGACCCACCGCCTCTTGCTCTCCAAATCCTTCGCCCTCGGGGCGGGGAGCATCAAGGGCTCGGTGACGATGGTGCTGCCTCCCCTGCAACAGAGCCTCGTCCCGCTGCTCACGTGGCAAAGCGGGCCGGTCACGCTCTCCGCCTCGGCCAAATTCCTGGAGGAGGATGAAGCGCTCACCGCCGACCAGGTCAGCGCGAGTTTCAAGTACAGCGACGGGCTATTCACCTTCTCCGTGGCGCCCACCTATCGCCTCAAGGAGGAGGGCCTCTTGTGGTCCGAGCGGCTCTCGCTCTCCCAGGCTTTCTCCTGGCAGAGCCCATCGAAGTTCTGGAACCTGGGCCAAACGTTCGATTTCTCCGGGGCTTCCAAAACCTATGGAGATCATTATGTCGACCGCCTCAGCATCAAGGCCCAAATCCCCCACCTGCTGCTCTCCTACTCGGTGAGCGGCCCCATCGAGCACCTCAAGCCGCTGGAGCTGAAGGGGAGCATCGCCCTGCTGGAAGGCCAGTGGCGCTTCTACAAGCGGCGCATCGCCCTCTTTTGGGGGATCGAGAGCTCGCTCTCCTTCCAGTTCCAGGACACCTATGCCTCGAAGTTTGAGATCCAGGCGTCACTGGGACTCTCCATCGCCGAGTTCTTGGATTGCACGGTCAGCGTCAAGAGCGTGAACACCGGCTTCTACCGCTACTGGGAGGGTGACGATTTCATCTTTGCACGGCTCTGGGAGGACTTGGCGCGCTCCTTCGACTTTGTCGGCAACGGGAGACGGAATACCCAGTTCAACCTCAGCTCCGTCAACTTCGACCTGGTCCACGACCTCGGAGATTGGTCGCTGAATTGTAAATACAGCGCAAGTGTAGTACTATCGAACAACCAATACGAGTGGGTGCCGACCGTTTCGGTCTTCCTCACTTGGAAGATGATGAGTGAATTGGACATAGCGGAACGCTGGACCCGGGACACGTCGGTATGGGTCCGCTCCGCCAGTACTTAGGTGGTCAATGGATAGATCAGTACATTTCGGCAGTGAAGAACAGGTCCAACGGGTGTTGGGCATCAACGACCGGAACCTGCCGTACCTTGAGGCGCTCTTGGGAGGCGACCTCTACGTCAAGGGAAATACCTTGACCATCCGCAGCGCGGATGAGACGGCGATCAACCGTTTTACCCTCCTCTTCAACCGCCTCGACCGTCTTGCGGCGACCCAGCCGTACTTCAGTGAGGCGGAGATCTTCCTCGAGTTCCAGGCGGTGAAGAATGACCGGCCCATCTCCGAGCTGGTGCGCGAGGAGCGCACCCAAGGGCCGTGCATCGTCGTGCACAACCGGATCGCGTACCCCAAGAGCCCGAGGCAGGAGGCGTACATCACCAGCATGGCCCTTCACCAGATCGTCTTCGGCATCGGGCCGGCGGGCACCGGAAAGACCTTCCTCGCCATCGCCCATGCGCTGAGCCAGCTGCTCGGCGGCAAACGGCAGAAGATCATCCTCACGCGCCCCATCGTCGAGGCCGGGGAGAACCTCGGCTTCTTGCCCGGCGACCTCGCACAGAAGATCAACCCATACCTGCGCCCGCTCTACGATGCGATGGAGACGATGATCAGCGTACAGAACATCCGGCGCCTCGAGGAGAACGGGTCGATCGAGATCGCCCCGTTGGCCTACATGAGGGGCCGTTCCCTGCAGAACGCCACCGTCATCCTCGATGAGGCGCAGAACACCACCCGGGAGCAGATGCAGATGTTCCTCACCCGTCTCGGGGAGAACAGCAGCGCCATCATCACCGGTGATATCAGCCAGGTCGACCTGCCGCGCAGCAAGGACAGCGGCCTGATCCACGCCGCCAAGATCCTCACCGACATCGAGGGGTTGGACTTCGTCTACTTCGACAGCCGCGATGTGGTGCGTTCGCGTATCGTCAGCCAGATCATCGATGCTTACTCCGAAGATGGTCAACGGAGGAAATCGTGAACACCAGAGCGAGACGCGAAGAGCAACGGCGCAAGGGGAAGATACAACAACAAATCGCCATCGCCCTCACGTGCATCACCGTCGTTGTGGCGATGCTCACCACGCTGTACAGCGGCAAGGGCTCGATCCTCGGCCTCTACGACCCGGCCAGCCTCTATCACGTCGGCGAGCTCGCCGACGAGGACTTCTACGCCACCAAGGGATTCGAGTTCGTCGATGTGGCTGAAGCGGAGCGGATGGCGGCGGAAGGGGAGCGTGCGGTGCTCCCGATCTTCACCTACCAGATCCGAGCCACCGTCCAGTCGAAGCGCATGGTCGAGGAGTTCATCACCAGCTATGGCAATGGGACCATCGCTTCCTTCCTCGTCGATCAAGAGAAGACGGATTCACTGCACCTCGTCCGCCAGATCTCGATGCTCGACGCCGATGACCGGCTGCTGCTCTTCTCCCTGCTTCGGGAAAGCGCCGACCATGTACTGGAGAATGGGCTCTTTTCCGCCGACCAAGTGGAGGCGGTGGTGGGCGATGGGTACGGCCAGATCTCCTACCTCGACCCGGAGACCGGTACGGTGGAACGCTCGGTCAAAGCCTTGATGACCAAAGAGAACCTCGCCATACAACTTGTCCCGTGGTTCTCCGCCTATGGGGAGGCGATCGAAGCGCGCGTCCCCTCATCGCTGGTCATCGATGTGCTCGCCTTCCTCCTCACCGAGAACGTCGCCTACGATCGGGTACAGACGATGAACCTCAGGGCCGAGGCGCGTGAATCGGTGGTCGAGCCGACGATGAAAGTCGAACGGGGAACCCGGATCATCAGCCAGGACACGGTGGTGACGCAGCGGCAGTTGGAGATGCTCTCGTACATGCAGGAGCATGCCATGGGGTACTCGATCCTCGAACTGGTCGGCCGCCTGATCTTCATCGTGGTGGTCACCATCACCAGCGTGGCGGTCTTCCTGCGCGTCTTGGACAAGGAGAGCAGGATCTACCTCTACCTCAACATGATGCTCTCCTCGGTCCTCATCTCGCTTCTGGCGATGCACCTGGTCTCTTCATTTCTGCAGAACCGCTCGATGCTGGTGCTGGACAGCTTCCTCCCGCTCTTCTTCGCCCCGCTCTTTGTCGCCCACATCAGCAGCAAGCGGCGCCTGGGCTTCATCACCGCCTTCCTGCTCGCCTGCTACGCCACCTTGATGCGTGAGGCCACCTTGATGACCTTCTTCTTCATCCTCAGCGTCAACGCCATCAACCTCAACTTTTTCCGCTACTCCATCAAGCGGCTCGAGGACCTCTTCAACTGGTTCTTCGCCGTCGTGAGCTCCTCTGTCGCCGCCCTGGCCTTCAGCCCGCTCAGCGCGGTAGCCATCCACTCGCTGCCCACCCTCATCATATCGCTGGTGGTCAACATCACCGCCAGCTTGATTTTGGTCCAGGCCTTCGTCCCCCTGATGGAGTACCTCTTCAACATCCCCACCGCCTATCGGCTCAATGAGCTCGCCTCCACCGATTCACCGATCCTCGAGCGCCTGGGCGCCGTGGCCCAAGGAACGTACAACCACAGCCGGAACGTCAGTGAGCTCGCCTACCAGGCGGCCAAAGCCATCGGGGCCAATGCGATGCTCGCCCGGGTCGGCGGGGTCTACCACGACATCGGCAAGGTCGACCACCCCGAGTACTTCGTGGAGAACCAAGGCACGGAGAACAAGCACGACGACATCAAGGCGAGCCTCAGTGTCGCCGTGATCAAGAGCCACGTGAAGCTCGGCCTGGAGAAGGGGAGGGAAGCGGGCCTGCCGCAGGAGGTGCTGGACATCATCAGCCAGCACCACGGCAACGACATCATCCAGTACTTCTACAGCGAGGCGGCCCGGCAAGCCCAGGCGTCGGGCGTGGAGATCAACGCCGACGACTACTCCTACACGGGGGAGCCGCCGAACTTTCCCGAGAGCGCCATCGTCATGCTCGCCGACATCGTGGAGGCGGCGAGCCGGACGCTGAAGCAGCCGACGTACTCCAAGTACCAGAAATTGGTCCATACCCTGGTGATGGGCAAGATCGAGCGGGGCCAGCTCAACCAAAGCCACCTCTCCCTCACCGACCTGAACCGCATCGAGGAGTCGTTCGTACAGACCCTCATCGGTCGGGACCACCACCGGATTGAATACCCTGAGGAGTGAACGCCATGACGATCGTGGAGATCAGCTATGAGGATGAGGATCACGAGGGGGATGCTCCCCGAGCGTGGGTGAGTGCACAGGTCGAGGCGATCTTGGCCCGGCTCGAAGAGCCGAATTGGGAGGTCGGGATCAGCTTCATCGGCGACCAGTCGATGCAGGAGCTCAACCGCCACTGGCGCGGCATCGACGAGAGCACCGACATCCTCTCGTTTGCCAACGAGGAGGACGACCTTCCCTTCCTCCCCGACGAGGGGGCGGTGCCGTACCTCGGAGACCTGGCGATTTCTCTTGATGCCTTGAAAAGAAATGCACAATCCTTTAGTGTGGAAACAGAAGAAGAACTGCTGCGCCTCCTGATCCATGGCATTCTGCACCTCCTGGGAGCCGACCATGAGACCAACGAGGCGGACGAGCCGATGCTCGTGCGGCAGGAGGCGCTGTTGGCGCAGCTGAGGGGGAGTGAGCATTGAGCCGTTCGCTTAAGGATCTGTTCAAACGCATGAGCAGAAAACATGTGCCATCCGATCCCTCACGTGTAGAACTTGTGGAACGCCAGACGATGATCGAGGGGATCGGCGAACTGCGCGACAAGACCGTCAAGGAGATCATGGTGCCGCGCGTCGATGTCGCGTTCATCAGCCGTGACATCACCCTTGATGAGCTCTATCTGATCATCGCCGAAGAGGGGTACTCGCGCTATCCGGTCTACGAGCAGACCATCGACAACATCGTCGGCATCCTCTACGTCAAGGATATCCTGCGCCGGGACATCCAGGAGGAGTTCGACCTCCCCGCTCTGATGCGCAAGCCGTACTTCATCCCCGAGAGCAAACACCTCGACGACCTGTTGCGTGAGTTCAAGCTGCGCAAGGTCCACATCGCCATCGCCATCGACGAGTACGGTGGGGTGAGCGGGATCGTCTCCATGGAGGACATCCTCGAGGTGATCGTCGGTGATATCCAGGACGAGTTCGACGAGGATGAGGAGGAGACGATCCAAGCGCTCGATGAGAAGAGCTACATCGTCGATGCCCGCGCGTCGATCGAAGAGGTGAACGAGGCCTGCCGTCTCCGCCTCAGCGACGAGGAATTCGAGACCATCGGGGGGTATGTCTTCGAGCTCTTCGGCAAGATCCCGCAAAATGATGAGTCGATTGAGGATGAACAGGCGATTTTCACCGTCATGGAGATTGACGGTCACAAGATCAATCGTGTTAAATTAACGGTGAAGAATTAGGGTTGTCCGTTGACCCTTGGTAAAAGAAGACAGTATATTATTATCGATATACAACGAGTTTCCTGGAGGAAAACAGAACATGAAAATTGCAATCAATGGGTTCGGAAGAATCGGCCGTAATGTATTCAAGGTAGCCTTTGAAGACAAGTCCATCGAAATCGTCGGTATCAACGACCTCACCGATCCGAAGACCCTCGCCCACCTGCTGAAATACGACTCCACCTACGGAGTTTATTCAAAGAGCGTTCAAGCCACCGACGATGCCATCATCGTCGACGGTGTGAAGATTCCGATCTTTGCACTGCGCAACCCCGCCGACCTTCCGTGGAAGAAGCTCGCCGTCGACATCGCCATCGAGTCCACCGGTGTCTTTACGCTGGCAGAGAGCCCCAAGGGTGGCTACAAGGACCACATCAAGGCCGGTGCCAAGAAGGTGATCCTCACCGTTCCCGCGAAGGACAAGATCGACCAGACCGTCGTCCTCGGCGTCAATGACAATGAGATCGACCTCTCCCTCGAGGCGTTCTCCAATGCCAGTTGCACCACCAACTGTCTCGCCCCGATCGCCAAGGTCCTAGAGGACAACTTCGGCATCGAGCGTGGCCTCATGACCACGATCCATGCGTACACCAACGACCAGGTGATGCTCGACCAGCCGCACAAGGACCTGCGCCGCGCACGCTCTGGCGCCGTCTCGATCATCCCGACCACCACGGGCGCCGCACGGGCCGTCAGTGAGGTCATCCCCGCCCTCAAGGGCAAGCTCAACGGCATGGCGATGCGCGTTCCGGTGCCCGCCGGCTCCGTGGTCGACTTGGTCGTGCTCCTGGACAAGGATGCCACGGTCGAGGAGGTCAACGCTGCGATGAAGAAGGCGGCCGAAGGATCGATGAAGGGCATCTTGGAGTATACCGAGGACCCGATCGTCAGCCACGACATCATCGGCAACCACCACTCCTCGATCTTCGACTCGGCCCTGACGATGAAGATGGGCGAGCGGATGGTCAAGGTCATCAGCTGGTATGACAACGAGATGGGCTATTCGACCCGGGTTGTCGACCTTGCCAAGAAGCTGGCCTAATAAACGAATGGAATCGAAGGATCAGGCCTGGTAACACAGGCCTGATTTTCAGCTCGACACCAAGATGAGGTGGAATATGGACCTGAATACGATTTTGGATGGAAATTTTGCGGGAAAGCGGGCGCTGGTGCGCGTCGACTTCAACGTACCGGTCAAAGATGGGGTGGTCACTGACGATACCCGCATCAAGGCGGCGCTGCCGACCATCAAGTATCTGCTCGATCAAGGCGCCAGTGTGGTGGTGATGAGCCACTTCGGCCGCCCGAAGGGGAAGAAGAACCCCGACTTCTCCATGGCTCCGATCAGAGAGCGTTTCTCCGCTCTCTTGGGCAAGCCGGTCACCCTGGCCAGCGATGTCATCGGAGAGGCGGTGGAGAAGGAGGTCAAGGCGCTCAAGGCGGGTGAGGTGCTGCTCTTGGAGAACGTGCGCTTCTACGCCGAGGAGGAGGCCAATGACCCCGCCTTCGCCAAAACGCTCGCTTCCTACGGTGATGTCTACGTCAACGACGCCTTCGGCACCGCCCACCGGGCCCACGCCTCCACCGAGGGAGTGGCCCATTATCTGCCCTCCTATGCGGGCTTCCTCATCGAGAAAGAGGTCAAGTTCATGGGTCCCCTGCTCGACAACCCGACCCAGCCGTTCGTCGCCATCATCGGCGGCTCGAAGGTCAGCAGCAAGATCGGCGTGCTCGAGAGCCTCGCCAAGACCTGCCAGACGGTGGTCATCGGCGGCGGCATGGCCTATACCTTCCTCCTTGAACAGGGGCACTCCATCGGCGACAGCCTCGTGGAGCAGGAGTATCGGCAGACGGCCGCATCCTTCCTCGCGAAGGCTGAGGAGCGTGGGGTGAAGGTCATCCTTCCCGTCGACCACCTCTGTGGCGCAGCATTCAAGGAAGATACCGAGCCGGTGTTGGTCGACAGCGCCGATATCCCCGATGGCCTCATCGGCATGGACATCGGAGTGAAGACCATCGCCCTCATCGTCGCGGAGCTGAAGAGGGCCAAGAGCGTCGTATGGAACGGCCCGATGGGCGTCTTTGAGTTCGCTGCCTTCGCTGAGGGCACCCACGAAGTCGCGAAGGCCCTTGCAGCAAGCAGCGCCGTCACCGTCGTCGGGGGAGGGGATTCGGTTGCCGCCATCAACAAGTTCCACCTCGCGGACAAGATCAGTCACGTGAGCACCGGGGGCGGAGCGTCGCTGGAGTTCCTCGAGGGCAAGACCCTGCCCGGCATCAAGGCATTGGAGAAGTAAGATGAGAAGACCATTCATAGCAGGAAACTGGAAGATGAACATGACGCCCAGCGAAGGGGCAGCATTCGCCCTACAGCTGAAAGATGCGTTGAAGGACAGCAAAACCAAGGTCATGGTCGCCCCGCCGTTCGTCACCATTCCGGCGGTGATGTCCGTCCTCAAGGATTCGAACATCATCGTCGGCGCGCAGAACATGAGCGACGTGAGGAGTGGGGCCCACACCGGGGAGGTCAGCGTCCTGATGCTGAAGGACCTGGGGGTCCACACCGTCATCCTCGGCCACAGTGAGCGGCGCTCCCTCTACGCTGAGAGCGATGCGTTCATCAACCGCAAGGTCCTCCTGGCCGTGGAGGAAGGGATGGACGTGGTCCTCTGCATCGGCGAGACGCTCGCAGAACGTGAGGGCGGACAGCTGGAGGAGGTCTTGACCCGGCAGGTCACCGAAGGCCTCAAGGGGGTCAAGGCCGAGGGGATGAGGCAGATCACGCTTGCCTACGAGCCGGTCTGGGCCATCGGGACCGGCCGGACCGCCACCGGCGAGGATGCCGACAGCGCCCATGCATTCATCAGGGGCCTGGTCGCAAAACTCTACAGCCAAGGTGTTGCAGAAGAGCTTATTATACAGTATGGTGGTTCAGTGAAGGCCAACAATGCGAAGGCCTTAATGAGCAAAGAACATATCGACGGTGCACTGGTAGGTGGCGCTTCCCTCTCGGTGGAGCAGTTCCTTCCGATTGTGAACTTCGGTGCGTAGGATCGGAGTAGAAAAATGGGTGTTTTGAGCGTAGTTTTGTTGGTATTGTTTGTCATCGTGAGCCTCTTGCTGATCTTCCTCGTCGCCATCCAAGATGAGAAGAGCGAAGGCCTCGGCGGCATCTTCGGAGGAAGCAGCGACACTGCTTTCGGATCATACACGAGCGGTGTGGTCACCAAGGCCACCGGGGTGTTGGCGATCCTCTTTTTGGTGCTGGCCCTCGCCGTCGCCTTTGTCAATAAATCACCATCAAAGGATACGCTCCTCGACTCCGTCACCACGGAACAGGTGAAAGAGACCACCGACTGGTGGACCACAGAGCCCACCCCTTCGAACTAGGGGGCGGTAGCTATCGTATCGTATCGTCTACCGGCCGCTGTTGCGGTCGGTAGTTGTTTAGGGGGAGTGTGATGAGAGTACTCGTATTGTATGCACCAAAGGCCAAGGCAAGCGACCGTATGAAGGCGATCGCCCGTGGCCTCGCCGAGGGGATCGGATCACAGGGGCATACCGTGGAAGTGCTCGACGCCTCCCTCGAAGCCGGCAAGGTCGTCTCCTACTACGATTACATCGTCATCGGCAGTGAAGCGACCACGACCTTCGGCGGCAAGATTCCCTCCTCCCTCTCTGTCTTTCTCAAGACCGCGGGGTCGCTCAGTGGGAAACGCTGCATGGCGTGGATCACGAAGGGCGGCATCCGGTCGATGAAGACGTTGCAGACGTTGATGCGCGTGATGGAAGGCGAGGGGATGTTCCTCAAGAAAAGTGAATTGATCAAGAGCGCAGAGGCCGCCCGCGCGGTGGGCAAACATCTGCAAATAGGAGAGAAACGATGAGAAAAGGTTTCGTCGCAACAGTGTCGGTCATCCTCATGGCAACCAGTCTCCTCACCGCCGCCACCATCAGTGCACCGGCCGCTACCGTGAAACTCACCAAGACCGTCCCCATCTCGATGGCGGAGTTGGAGAGTGAGGTGCGCCAGTACCAGGAGAGCGCCAAGGCCTCCGGAGGCGATCCCACGACCGTCGATCCGCTTCAGGTCCTCAACCTCCTGATCAACAACGAGCTCTTCCGCCAGGGTGCCGCCCGCGACGGTGTGAAGATCACCGACGCCATGATCGACAGCGCCTACGCCAGCCAGAAGGCGAGCATCGAGGCATCCTATGGCCAACGCCTCACCGACGAGCAGTTTGCCCAGGTCATCGTCAACAACTTCGGTTCGGTGGCCGACTACCGTACCATGATCGGGGAGCAGTTGCTCGTCGATTCCTACGTGCGCCTGATGAAGGCCAGCGACCTCAATAAGGCCATCACCATCCCCGAGAGCGAGATCACCAGCTTCTACCGCAAGTATCGCACGCAGTTCGTCAGCCCTGAGACGGTCAAGCTCAGCCACATCTACATTCCCTTTACCGACAACGAGACAACGAATCGCGCCAACAAGGCGAAGCTCGATGATGTCGCCAGGCGCATCTCGAGTGGGGCGTTGAGCTTTGAGAAGGCGGTGGTGGAGTACAGCGAGGATGCCCAATCCAAGAGCAAGGCCGGTGACATCGGCTGGCTGACGATGGACAACACCGATGCGCTCGCCGGCCTCGGCGATGCGTTCTTCGATGCGGCCTTCTCCACCGAGGTGGGGATGACCAGCGCCGTGGTGACCAGCCTCACCGGCTATCATATCCTCAAGGTCCTCACCTACAGTGAGCCGAAGATCCTCGCCCTCGATGATGTCATCAGCCCGGAGACGACGGTGACGATCCGCGCCTACATCACCGATCAGCTTTCACAGGCCAAGCAAGAGGAAGTGTATATCAAGGCGATCAACGACCTGGTCTCCGACCTGCGTAAGAGCGCCACCGTCAATATTTTGTATAAGTGAGATGAAGAGCAGACACAAAGGGCGTGAACTTGCCCTACAGACCCTCTATGCGATGGACTTCAACCGACAGTTGGAGGAGCGGTTCGTTGAACCGACCTTCAGTGCCACCACCGAGGAGGAGTTCAATCAATTTGAAGACGAGGTGAAGATCTACGGGATGTACCTGGTGCGGGGGACGCTGGAGAACCTTGAGGAGATCGATGCGCTCATCGCACGTTTCTCCCTCAATAGACCGGTGGAGAAGATCGACTATGTCGACCGCAACATCCTGCGCATCAGTGTCTTCTGCTTCATGCACGAGGACATCCACCCCCATATCGTCATCGACGAGGCGGTCAAGCTCAGCCAGGACTTCTCCACCGAGGTGAACTACAAGTTCATCAACGGAATCCTCGATTCGATGCAGAAGCAGCTCTTCCCCGTCAAGAAGGAGCAGCGATGATCACGCTCAAGACAGAAGAGCAGATCAAGCGCATCGAGGAGGCGTGCCGTCTGACGGCCCGTCTCATGCGACGCCTCGAATCGTTCATGGAGCCGGGGATGTCCACCTGGGAGGTGGACAAGTTCTGCTACGACTTCATCAAAGCCAACAACGGCGTCCCCGCCTTCCTCAACTACGCCGGCTTTCCCGCCTCGGCATGCATCTCCATCAACGAAGAGGTCATCCACGGCATCCCGAGCAAGAAGCGCATCATCCACGTGGGCGACCTGGTGGACATCGACCTCGGCATCAACCTGGACGGTCACTTCAGCGACATGGCGCGTACCTTCATCATCGGGGAAACGACCGAAGAGAAAAAACAACTGAACACGGTGACCGAGGAGTGCCTGCGCCTCGGCATCGAGGCGGCCGCTCAGAAGGGCGCCCGTATCCAGGACATCGGCAAGGCGGTCTACAAACATGCAAACGCCCACAAGTACGGCGTGGTGCGCGACTACTGCGGCCATGGGGTCGGTCTCGCCGTCCACGAGGAGCCGGAGATTCCGAACTACGCCTCTCCCTATATGCCCAACCCCCGCATCCGCGAGGGGATGGTCCTCGCCATCGAGCCGATGATCAACCTGGGGACTGCCAAAGTGCGGGTTCTCAAGGATAATTGGACGGTTGTCACAAGCGATGGGTTGCCATCCTCCCACTTTGAGGATACTGTAGCCATAACAAACGATGGCCTGAGGGTCCTGACCGTATAGGAGAGAAGCCCGATGCAGAAGGAATTCATCAGCTGTGACACCATCCGTGACACGACGCTGAAGCTTGCCCACAAGATGTACATGGAAGATCACTTCGTCCCCGACATCATCTACGCATCATTGCGGGGCGGTGCCTACATGGCGAATGTCTTCAGCGAGTACTACAAGATGATCCGGATTCGGGAGAAGGGCAGGCC
>LVBF01000002.1 GCA_001604325.1 Spirochaetales bacterium Spiro_04 | reverse complement strand
GCCCACCCTGAGGCGGAGCGAAGAACGTGGACACTGGGCTATAAGCTGGTGCTGAGGCCACATCTGAATACCAACATCAGGCGGTTGAGAGACGAGTAAGGGGCACCCTCATCCATCTTCATGCGCAAAGAAGTATATGGTTGCAGAGCACCTCGTATTACGTTTTTCATTGCGCTCCTTGTCGGAGCGATGATAGGACACCTTCAGATAGCATTCCCAAGCCTGTTCACTCGGAGTTTGCCAAGTACTCGTGTTGTTTCACCTAACGCCATACCTTGGGAGTCTGAATGAAGAACATACTAGTTTTTCAACGTAAGTGCAGCTTGGGCAATCAAGTTCATCAGATTATTTGTATTCTCATCATGAAGCACCACATTAAAGTTTTCCATAGCGTGGACCATGTGGATTTTAATAGCTTCCAAAGCGACGTCACTATCACTGCCATTGAGTGCCTCAATAATGTTCTGATGCTCTTCAACACTACAGGCATAGTTCGGTTTAATAATTGTCAACCAACGTACTCGGTGAATTTGCAGTCTAAGTTGGTTTGCATACTCATTCAACCTTGAGTTATTAGCGTAGGAAATCAATAGTTTATGAAATTGGTCATCAGCGTTAAAGTTCATTGCAAAATTATTGCTTTCCACATGCTGGCGCATTTGATCATTCCAGTATGTAAGTTTCTCGGTGCCTATTTTTGTTAGTCCTCCATTTTCCATTATCAATTCGACCGCTTTGGATTCGAGAGCTTCTCGTACCTCCAGAAGCTCTCGAATATCAGTGGCAGTCATAGGCTTGACGAACATACCTGCATCGCCTTGCTCGATCAAGCCTTCAATCGTTAGGCGCACCATCGCTTCTCTAACAGGAGTTCTGCTCATCTTCAACTCGTCAGAGAGTTGAGTGTCAGACACTGACGCTCCTGGCGTCAACTCAAAGGAAAGTATTTTCTCAAGAATTGCATCATAGGCAACCTTTACAACTGAAGTACGCTTTCGTGCCATTCACTGTCCTTTACTACATTTTGCTCGCAATATATGTCTCATTGCATTGCATACTATGACCAATTCCTAATTCCTTCAAGCCTCCTTTCATAATTCCATCATCATGATAGAATAGTGCCCGTTTTCAGATGGTTATCCTTATGCTGATGACATGACTCATCATCGTCACACATATCCAAAGAGACTGGGGATCCAGGTCGAAATCCCAGGGATGTAGACGATGAGTATCAAGGCGACGATTTCTACAACGATAAAGGGTAGAATAGCCTTATACATCCGTGCTAAGGATATTTTCGCAACGTTCGCCGTTACAAAGAGTGTCATGCCAACTGGTGGTGTCACCAATCCTACACAAAGGTTAACTACTACCATGACGCCGAAATGCAGTGGGTTTATCCCGAGAGCGGTTGCCGTTGGTACCAATATCGGTGTCATAATCAAAAGTGCAGGGGCAAGATCCATGATCATTCCGATCAACAACAATAGAATATTCGCTAAAAGCAAGAAAATGAATTTGTTGTTGGCGTACGCGAGGAAGAACTGACTTATCGCATAAGGAATTCTTAGCCTCGTGATAACCCATCCCATTGCAGAGGCAATTGCAATGATAAACATTACCGAAGCAGTCATCTTTGCTGCTGAGAGAATCGGTTGATAAAGGTCTCGGAATTTTATTGTCTTAAGGACAAATCGACCAACAAAAATAGCATAGATTACCGCAACAGCAGCAGATTCTGTGGCGGTAAAGATACCACCCATAATACCGCCCATGATGAGAATCGGCATAAACATTGCGGGCAAGGTTTCCAAGAATGATTTAGCTATCTCTTTGATAGTTGCACGTTGATCGGTTTTGGGGTATTTCCGCTTTTTTGACATAAAATAGCATACAACCATCAGAGAAACTCCAATGATAACCCCTGGTCCAATTCCTCCAAGAAACAGTTCAACAACAGATACATTCCCTGCCGCCACAGCATAAATAATCAAATTCATGCTCGGTGGGATAATCGGCCCTAAAATAGCTGATGCTGCCGTAACAGCCGATGAAAAGTCGCGATCATACCCTCCTTCTTCCATCATCGCAATTTCGATTGGTCCTAAGCCTGCGGCATCCGCGGTCGCCGATCCACTAAGTCCTGCAAACAGCATACTGGCAAGGATATTCACATGGGCAAGTCCGCCAGTGATATGGCCGACAAGATTCTTGCTGAAATCTACAATCCGTTTGGTGATGCCTGAGATACTCATGATCTCTCCGGCCAGTACAAACAAAGGGATACAGAGGAACGTGAAGTTATTGATGCCCATAACCATCTTGGTAGGTATGATTTCCATCGCACCACCAAGTGAGACACAGGCGAACATGGTCACTAATCCCATTGAAAATGCGACAGGGACTCCAATTGCAATTAGGATGAGAAATATTACTAGTAGAATTGCTCCCATACAAGACTCCTTATGAATTATCAGAAAAAGGCAAAACTTCTTGACTGAAAACTCCGACTGCTTCCACAAACATCTGAAATAGCATCAAAACAGCACCAACAACAGGAGCCAAATACAAGAAAGTCATAGGAATGCGAAGTGTTGGGCTTTTAAACTTAATTGCCCCAAGCGCCAAATCCAAGCCGACAATGATCACCGTGATAATCAAGATCAACATCAAGAATCGGAGGAAAAAATAGAAACCAACCTGCACCCGCCTATTGAGCTTTTTAGCCACAATATCAACGGCGGCATGCATCCCCTCTTTCAAGCAAATACCGATTGCAAGATAGGTGATCCAGATGAGCAGCCAAAGTGCAAGCTCTTCAGAGAATGGGAGAGGGAGAGAGAAAAATTTAACGATGACAAATCTATACAGTACCTGAAATGAAACAGTCAGCAACAAGAGCGTCATCATCGCTGCGATAATCGGTTCTAGCAAGCGATCAATAGTGTTGTTAATTCTGGACACCCTCTGGTAAAAATTTTTCAGGGATTGGGTATTCATAAAACCTTCCTTTGCAGATCGGAAAATACATGGCAATAATTGCCTATACCTGTAGGTAGCATACGATGGTCACTTCATTAAGATGGAGAGTCAGGGCAAACGCATCCTGACTCTCCTTGCATGATTCCTTATTTCTTTGACCGGTACACCTCAACAGCTTGGAGGAGCCCGTCAACCAGTTCGTTTCCGAGCTGCGATCTAACATATGCGTGGGTAGGTCCTGCAACTGCTTCGTGCCAGCGCTCCAGTTCGGTAGCCGTTGGCTCGTACACAATCATTCCCTTGCTCTGAAGGAATTCAATGCCTTCCAGCTCTTGGCGCTCGATTACCTTCGATCCAACAGACCAACCTTTCTGTACTCCGTTGGCAATCATCCCCTTCACGTCATTGGACAAGTTGTCATACGTTTTTGCATTCATCAACAAGATCATAGAAGAAGAAAAATGGCCATCCAATACGAGGTATTTTTGCACTTCGTATGTCAAATCCTGAATGATTGAGGTAATGGGGTTCTCCTGTCCGTCAACAACCTTGTTCTGCATGGCGATGTACATCTCTGAAGAAGCGATAGGCACTGCCTTCGCTCCTATAGCTTCCGCCATCTTGATTGATACCGGACTTTCCATCGTCCTAAAGGTCAATCCACGAGCATCTTCGGGAACTCGAAGCTCACGTTTGCTGTTGGTAAAGTGGCGCATTCCCGATGAATAGTGGAAGAGCACCTTGACACCGAGCTCCTTTTCCATCCTCTCATTGAATGTCTGACCCCACTCACCTTGAAGAATTGCCGTACACTCGTTCCGGTCGGCAAAAACTCCCGGCAAGCCGAAGATCATGCTTTCTTCATAAAAGTTGTTCAAAGGAATTACATTCACAAGTGCAATGTCAATCGATCCTTTCATGACCCCTTGGATCATCTCTGGAAAGGAACCCAACTGTCCACCTGGATACAAATCAACGGTCACTTCACCATTTGAGGCTGTTTCAAGATGTCTCTTGAACTCGTAGGCAAACGCAGTCTCGTTGTTTTGCTCTGGCGTTAGCTCGGGTGAAATATACCCGTAGCTTAAGGTGACTTTTTGCTGCTTCTCTGATTGAGCACCAGCAAACACTGCTGTGGCAATACACAGCACGATGATTGTAAGAATAACAACCCTCTTTTTCATGACAACCTCCTCTTGGTTTTCATATCGATATTCTCGTCTTGGTTACATGAGAAGCCCATCTGCATAGAGTTGGATCATCTCATGATACTCGCAATGCAAGTCTGTATAGGTCTCTTTACCTGAAGCAACATCAAGAATAAGGGAGTAAATCCGATCCCCCACCGCACCTACAGATTCGATACCAGTAATAATATCTCCTGCGTATATGTCAAAGTGGTCCTTCTCCGTTAAATCATCCGAACTACCTAACACCTTAATGACAGGAAGGGATTTCACGCCTGGCGGGTACGATGGCAAATATCGGAATCGCGCCGGATACCCCCCTCCATAACTGAAAATCTGAATTTGTGCCCCAGAAGCGAACATGCCTATAAAAAGCTGTGAGGCCTGGGTGGTTCCATCGACAAAGAATAATCCATTCCCCGTAGGAGCCTGTGCGTAGTCAAGCACCCCCTTCAGTACTGAGGTGCCACTTTTTGAGATAGCACCGAGCGATTTTTCTTCAATAGTGGTAAGGCCACTTAAGATATTCCCTTGCGTTGGTTCTGACCCGAGAATATCAACACCATTCAGTTTCACCTTATCAAGCAAATTATTCACTTTCTGGAGAAGCAGATTTTTTACTTCGTCACAACAAGCACGTTCTGCAAGAACATCTTGAGCGCCGATTAGTTCGGCAGTTTCAGTAAAGAGTACTGTTCCACCCGCATTGATTAGCAAATCTGCAGCATGTCCAACCGAGGGATTGCTCGATATTGCAGATACGGTTCCTGAACCACCGCATTTAATTCCGATAGTTAATTTTGAAACATCGCAAGGGACCCGTTTCTCCTGGTTTGCCAGCTCGACAAATGCTGCTAAATGAGAGACTCCTTCCTTAACCACCGCGTCATAGGTTGAATTTGATTCTACAGAAACCGCAAATACAGGCTTTTCAGTAGTAGCTATTTCTGCCGCAAGATCCTCAGCCTTGATTGACTCACAGCCCAATCCAACAATAAGCACAGAGTGAACATTTGGGTTACGCCCAATACCGACAAGCGTTCGCTTTGCCCTTTGCGCGTCTTCACCTAATCGTATGCACGCGTGATTATGAGTCAACAGAACGCTATCGGGAACCTCTTTTGAAATCCTCCAGGCAAGCTCATTGGCACATCCGATAGTAGGTAAAACAACCACATGATTTCGTACGCCTACCTCTCCATTCTTTCGCAAATACCCCATAAACTTTTTCTGCATTCTTATCCTTCCAGTTTATAAACACTTATAATATTATGAATATGTGCGTGGTGGCCTGACTCAATTTCCCTCGTAGCCTTCCCAATAATTTGCCCATATTTGAATATGCAAGATCCTTTCTCGTGTACCTTGAGGCTTACTTTATGCCCAAAAGGAATGGCTTCTTGGATTCTCAACCTGTCTACTTCTTGCATCTGAGCATTAAGAACCCGGACCTCCTCTTCAGCAGAAAATGCATCCAAAGCGGTTGCTACTGTATCAGTCTCATGCATTACAATACATTTCTTCATTTTCACCCCTCATACTATAGAATTGCAGCCAATTGCCGTATCCTTACAACACCTTTATTGTATACTATTAATTTCAATTACCATCATACACTGATTGTATCGAGAATGCAACAATTAATTTTCCAATGGTATTTCTGAATTTTAAAATTTAATTTATTATATTTAACATATTGAATTATATTCCTTATATTTCTCTTGCATTTGGATATTTTCTAGTATACAATTAATTTTAACATTTACAAACAGGAGCCTGATATGAGCCATATTAGAGAAATGTTACATGATATCCCTATCCCAAGTTTTCTCAAAGTCAAACAAGATATCAATCGGGAAACAGTGCCAGATTGCACTGCTAAGGTTTTATCAGAGCTCAATCGTTCAGAGATTACACAGCTCATCCGCCCTGGAATGTCAATTGCTATCACCTCAGGAAGTCGCGGAGTAGATAACATTGCATGCATCACCAAGACCCTCGTTGAATTCTTGCAAGGTATGGGAGCCTTCCCCTTTATCATTCCTGCTATGGGAAGTCATGGGGGTTCGACTGCTGAAGGCCAAAGAGCCATTCTCACAGAGTACGGCATTACGGAAGAAGCGATGGGATGCCCTGTACGAGCCACCATGGAGACAGTAAAAATTGGAACCATCGATGAGAGTGATGAGCCAATCTTTATCGATCGCTATGCTGCAGAGGCTGATGGGATTGTTGTTGTCAACCGCGTAAAGCCACATACGGCATTTCGAGGGACATATGAAAGTGGGTTGATGAAGATGATTACAATCGGCTTGGGAAAACAAAAAGGAGCAGAAGTATGCCACCGCGAGGGAATACTCCGACTAGGTCCCAACATGGAAAAGTTTGCCTTCGCAATTCTCGAACGAGCCAATATCCTTTTTGGTATTGGTACCATTGAAAACTCTCTCGATCAAACATATGACGTTTTTGCACTTACAAAAAGTGAAATACCTACTTTGGAACCGATGTATCTAGATAAGGCAAGAGCTCTGATGGGATCCATAATGATTCCATCGGTTGACATTCTTATTGTTGATGAGATTGGAAAAGATATTAGCGGGGAAGGAATGGATCCCAATATTTCTGGACGATGGATAGTCCCAACGATCAAAGGAGGCATTAATTCAAAGATTGTTGCAGTTCTAGATTTGACTAAAGAAACCTTAGGCAATGGGGTGGGTATCGGCATGGCCGATGTCTGCACAAAAAAAGCTGCCAGAAAAGTTGATGTTGAAAATACATATCCTAACTCTCTCACGAGTACGGTCACCAGTCTCTGCAAGATTCCTATGTACTTTGATACTGATCGATTGACCATCCAAGCTGCGATACAAATGACATGGGGTAAAAAACCAGAGGAGGTCACCATCGTACGGATTAAAAACACGATGGAGTTGGGGGAGATTTACGTCTCTGAAAATCTGAAAGAGCAAGTCTCAGCAACAGAAGGAATGCATATCGTCACCGAACCATTTTCACTCACTTTCGATGAGCAGGGGAATTGGATAGATAGATAGATAAATAAATCAGATGGCAAACTTGCAATTCTGATATTCACAGCATAGGCGTTAAATAGAAGTGACTGAGTTTGCGAATATTCACATCGGTGATTACTAGTGTCCGGTTATAAGTCTATAGGTAGTAACTATTTAATTTCAAAGTCCTCGGATTCTTTGTAGTTAGAATATTCACCTGGGAGCTATAGTTCATTGTCAAAGCCGGTGCATTCCCCGGAACTACCCTCGCGGTGGATTCGTACATCGATAGTCGCAACATCGAGGGCAAGATGGGGGACATCTTCGGCCAAACAATGAGCTTCATCCTGGCACATATCTTTCAGGTACAAGGAGAGCAGACGGTCAACACGGTAGGCGTTCCTGAGATCCCGAGAATCGTCTTCGAGGAGCTGGTGACCAACGCCCTCGTACATCGAGATTATTTCATCTCCGCCCCGATACGGGTCTTCGTGTTCAGTGACCGTATTGAGATCATCAGAGCAGGACACCTGCCCAATAACCTCACTGTAGAGAACATCAAGGCGGGGAACTCCAACGCACGCAATCCAGTATTGGCTTCACTTGCATCATCAGAAGAGTGACGGCGTGATCAGCTGCTCGCTTTTGGAGCAGGAACCGTTGTAGAGATCGTCCGTGAGTTCGCAAGTGGGCTGATGGCCCTCCTTACACCAACACGATCCGCTTCTCCCCTGCAGGGAGGACCTCCCCTATGATCGGGTAGCCGGAGTGGGCGGAGAACTCCTCTGCCTCCTTCTTGGGAAGGGAGAGGAGGAGCCCTCCTGAGGTCTGCGGATCATAGAGGATGTCCTCCAGGAAGGGGGAGATCTCATGCTCTCGGTGTACCTTCTCCTTGAGGTACTCCCGGTTGCGGTAGAGGCCTCCGGGGGTGAACCCCTCCTCAGTGTACAGCAGGGCGTCCTCAAGGATGGGGATCGCCTGGGTGTTTATCTTGATGGTGACGCCGCTGGCCTCGGCCATCTCAAAGCCGTGGCCGAGCAGCGAGAAGCCGGTCACATCGGTGGCGGCATGGATGGTGTAGCGCTGGGCTTGCTCCCGGGCATACTTGTTGAGCGTGGTCATGCTCTCTATCGCCGCCTTCGCGGCGCTCTCGGTGGCCCGCTCCCCCTTGATGGCCGTCGTGATGATCCCCACCCCCAGGGCCTTGGTGAGGATGAGGGCGTCACCGACGTGGGCATTGGCATTGGTCCAAAGCTTGTCGCGATCGACGAAGCCGGTGACCGAGAGCCCGTAGGTGGGAACATCGGCGACGATGGAGTGGCCGCCGGCGATAACGGCGCCGGCCTCCTGGGCCTTGTCCTGTCCGCCCTTGAGGATCTCGGTGAGGATCTCGATGTCGAGGGTATTGGGGAAGCAGACAATGTTCAGGCAGACCGCCGGCTCTCCCCCCATGGCCCAGATGTCACTGAGGGCATTGGCCGCGGCCACCTGGCCGAAGGTATAGGGATCATCGACCATCGGGGGGAAGAAATCGACGGTCTGCAAGAGGAGACGATTCTCCTGTCCATCGAGCTGGTAGACCAGTGCATCATCGCTTTTCTCAAAACCGCCGAGCAGCTTGTCAGAGTGCATCGGAGTGAGGCGTGAGAGGACTTGGTTGAGCAAGGAAGGAGCGAGCTTTGCAGCACAGCCGGAGGATTGGGCCAAGGTGGTGAGTTTGATCTGTTCCATGCAGCCAGTAAACCATTATTTGTTTGATGATGCAATGGGAAGTGGTGAAAGATGTCCAAGCCAAATAATTTGTTATCCGCACCATTGGCAAGCGAAAGCATGGAACGAACTGAATAACTTGTCATCCGCACCATCAGCAAGCGGAAGCATGTTCATCCGTGGGTAATCGTACCCACATGCATACCTTGCCATCAAGCTCGAGGGAAGTCAACACAGCACGCGGAGTATTTATACCCTTGCACCGCAGACAGCAAGGATCAGAGCCATCATTATCCCTTGCAGGACAGGACGATCATGGGTATAGTAACAGTATCATTAGTTCGTATATTGCGATTTAATCTTGTCAAGGAGTCTTCCCCATGATCGTCATGAGCGTTGCCTTGGATAATCTCTACGGCTTTCAGGAGTTCTCCCTCGATTTCTCTTATCCCAAGAAGATCGTGCGCTCCCCGCTTGTCGATGAACACCTCCCAGGGTGTCCTTCCTTCCGATACAAACGAGTGAACATCATCATGGGGAGCACTGCAACCGGCAAGACCACCCTGGGGAAAGCTCTCGTGGCGATCTTCAACTTACATTGTATCATTGATTCAGTGATAGGTACACGATAGAGAATAGAAATTATCACCATTGGACGTGTAATACAACCCATGTTCAGCGAAGCATTCTCTTGCTAATAGTCCCCCATGTTGAACATTCCAACGCCCATCAAATGAAGCACTAGCTGTTTATACGTTGAGAGCAACTAGAGAAGACAATCGATTCCTCCTTTGCGATGAAGACATAAGCCGTAGAGTCAGTTCCTCAACATGAAGGGAGAGAGCACATACACCCCGTCATCGCGCCGATAGGATGCGCGGCTCATCCCGCAGATGACTGCAAGGAAGGCTGGTTTGTGGTGTTGACCGATCCTTGTTGCGATTCGCTTCAGATTCTGGGCAGCCTTATCGACTTCATGAAAGCCGACCTTGATCTCAAAGGCCGCCCAGCGCCCATCATCGGTCTCGACGACGGCATCGATCTCGTTGTTCTCGTAGTCCTGATAGTGGGAGATCGAGTAGCCGGAAGCTTCAGCATAGATGCGCAGGTCGCGGATGCAGAGAGATTCAAAGAGAAAACCGAAGGTCTCAAGATCGCCAATGAGCCTCTCTGCATTGGCGCCCAAGAGCGCGGCGGCAAGACTGGGATCGGTGAAGTGACGCTTCTCCATCTGCTTGACGCGGATGGAGGAGCGAAGGTTTGTACTGAACGGAGGTTGGTTTTCGATCAAGAAGAGTCGGGAGAGGACATCAAGATACGAGGTGATGGTCTGAGAATCCAAACTCTCTTCATCGTGTTCGGTGATGTCACGCATTAGTGTGCGGACAGAGGCAGTGGTGCTGACGTTTCGGGCCAAAGAGCGGAGGAGGAGGCGCATCTTGTGGGGGCTGCGCTTCACATCATCAACTCGCCCAAGGTCGTTGGTCAGGATGGTCTCGATATATTTGGATGAGATGTCAGATGCTTCCTTAGCAGAGAACCCAAGTGCTCCCGGCCATCCTCCCTGAAGTGTGACATCGACAAGAGTTCTGAGACTGACTTCATCTGCTGCCACCGGCGTGAAAGTCTCGGCAAAGAGTCCCTTCAGGGAGACTGCTCCCGATGATCGCCCCATCTCAAAGAGTGACATCGGCCGCATCCGAATTTGAGCTATGCGCCCCACCCCGCTGTGAAGCACCCCTTTGTACGGCGGTGTTGAGCTGCCGGTGAGGATGAACTGTCCCTTTTGTGTACTTTGATCGACGGCGTGACGCACAGCATCCCACAGGCGGGGTACCTCTTGCCACTCATCGATGAGCCGTGGCTTCTCCCCGGTCAGCACAAGACTGGGGTCTGTCTCTGCGAGTACTTTATTCTGGAAATTTCCGGCATCAGAGCCGATATAGACCACACTCTTTGCGTGATGGAGTGCACTCCATGTCTTGCCAGACCATTTTGGGCCCTCGATGCTGACGGCACCAAAGAGCCTGAGGTAGTACTGGATCTGTTCATCGATGAGTCTGCTTCTGTAAAATTCGTTTTCCATCACCTCGCCTCTGACGCTACTGTACCACATCCCATCAGATTCGTCAATTTCATCCCATCAGATTTGTCAATTTCATCCCATCAGATTTATCAATTTCATCCCATCAAATTCCAAGATTTTATTCTATCAGATTCAAAGAATTTATTCCATCAGATTCGGATCCCATCAGATTCGGGATCTCATCAACCGGTCCCTATAGCGCATGAATGTCTTGATGGTCGTGCTGTGGTAATACGGGGCGAGGAGCTCCATCGCCTCCCAATCGAGAGAGGAGAGGCGATCGAGGTCGAGGCGCAGGTCCTCTATTATCAAGGCCGTGATCGCCTCTCTTGTCCGGATGCCACGGATTTTGTAGAGGGTGTCCAAGAGCGCCTTCTCGGCGGTGGCCAGGCGAAAGCCATGCCCCTGTTCCTCTGCCGGCATCAGGGCAGAGGAGAAGATCTCCTCCGGGAGGTAGTGGAAGCTGTATCTGCCGAAGGGGGTGTCGAAGAGCTTCTCCTTCTTCAGGTTGTAGCCGACGCTCTTTACCGCGAAGACGCGTTCGCCGATCATGCCATGCCAGGCGAGCGCCGTCTCAAAGGAGACGTAGGAGGGCCAACAGAGCATGCCGGCGACCGGGAGCCGGGGATCTGAAGGAGAATCGGCATAGACGCCCCGCGCTATGCGGATGATCTCTCCCTTCTTGATCATCTGCGTCAGCTTTGCCTTGGGTGAGGCATAGGATCTGAGCTCATACATGACATACTCGTAGGTTTTGAGCATGATACCTCCATCAAGTATGAAATTATCATACTTGGCAGAGATAATAAACAACAATATTGAAGAATCCAGGGACGGTCGAGTGGACTACCTCTGAACATTGGCTGGGTATAGCCCAAGATAGTTGACCACACCGTCAGATATCTGGATAGACTCACCCTGGAGGGGTGCTGCGCTCATCGACCGTCCAAGGTATTTTGATCGAATTGAACCGTTCATCGACAAATCGTTGGTGAAGGTTCTTTCTGGAATTCGCGCCTCGGGTACGTCGAGCATTCTGGCCTTGATCCACGAACAGCTCAAGAAAGATGCCATTCAAGACGAGCAGATCATCGCCATCAACTTCGAGTTGAAGGAATACGCTGAGCTGAGGGATTTTCGTCGCCTCTCTGCGTATCTGCAGCCGCCCATCGATCTTCTGCTTCCTGGATGAGGTCCAGCTCGTCGATCGTTGGGAGCAGGTGGTCAACTCCCTCTTGTATGAAGAGAAGAGCGACCGCTCTGTACATCCGGCGAGGTGCGTTCCCGATGATTCAAAACGAATCGGATGGGTATACCCTGGTCAACGACATCGTGGACTCGATCCTGCTCCTCGATGTGGCAGAGCGCTTCGCCATCGAGGATGTGGATCTCCTCAAGCGCGTGCTGGCCGACAGCATCGGCAGCCCCATCTCGGCCAAGCTGATCGCGCGCTCCTTCAAGAGCCGGCGGCAGAGCGTCGGCCTCTCCATCATCCAATCGTACCTTGAGACGATGAGAAAGGCATTTCTCATCCACAAGGTTGAGCGATATGATGTGCGGGGCCGCTCCCTGTCAGGCTCAAAGGAGCAGGAGTACCTCGCCGATACAGCCATCATCTTCGCGATGCTCGGGTACCACTGCCGGGCGTCTTGGAGAATATCATCTCCCTTGAGCTGTTGAGACGAGGGTTTGAGGTATGTGCCGGTAGGGTCGCAAGGACCGACATCGACTTCATCGCAACCCGCCGAGGAGAGTGCTGCGTGCGGCCGCTCCCCTCCTGGCCACCCGGGATGCGTGGCCCACGTGTGTGGTCACGATGGAGAGCCCCTTCTCCGCCGTTGTCGAGGGGGTGCGCTTCGTGAGTCTCCTCCCCTTTTTGAGTGATGAGGGGTGGCAGAAAGGCTCCTCCTTCGCTGTCATCATCGGGATGAAGGCGCTCCCTTCTCGGATCCAACATGCACAATGCGGAAATTCTTTCCCAAGGTCCCTTTCGTGGATACCGCTCTTCAAACGATCGGATTGTTGGGATCAAGGAGCAGCTCACAGCAGAATTTTCTTCAGGCGCATATACGATTCGTACAGTGGCGTGGTGAGGCCGAACATACCGCTCTGATACGCATCACTCTTCTTTACGTCATTGCGGGT
>LVBF01000036.1 GCA_001604325.1 Spirochaetales bacterium Spiro_04 | reverse complement strand
GTCGCGCCCGGGCGCCCAGGTGAACTGCTCCTTCGTCTCCAGCTGGGCGCTGATGGGATGGGGGATATGGAAGAGGTCCTCCATCCGGATGAGCCCGTCGGGGTTCTCCTCCACGAACGGCCTCGTCTTCTCAAAGTGCTTGATGTTGACCACCACCGCCTTCGCTCCGCTGTGGGAGAGGATCTGGTCGACCTCCTTGGCGGAGAAGTCGGGAAGGATCGGCACGGCGATGCACCCGATCGATGTGATGCCGAAGTACACCGTCAACCAGGTGGGACAGCTCTCTCCCAAGAGGGCGATCTTATCCCCCTTCTCAAAGCCTTGCTCAATGAGGAAGAGACCGATGGCATCCTTTGCATGCTTGAGCGCACCAAAGGTGATGGCGCTCTCCTCATCACGAAAGAGGCGGAGCGCGACTCTCTTGGGGTGGCGGCTGGCGGTACTCTCCACCACCGACTCCATGGTGTATTCGGTGACCAGCTTCATGGTCAGGCCGTCATTGCGCTGCAAGCGCCTGATGCGCTTCTTCGTCCACGGCTTGACCTTCGGTTTCTGTTTCTTTGCCATAGCTAGCTCCCCACCACCCCATAGCACGCACCCTTGGCACAGACGGTGAACGGGACCGGACTCGATATCCGGGCCGCCGCCTCGAGGAGGGGTACGCTGTTGTTGGTATCACTGATGTGTATAAAGTAGACATGACTGCCGGAAAACCCACTCTCGGCGAGGAAGGTGAGGGCTTCATCATTGGAAAGGTGTCCGCCCTTCGAGGCGATGCGCGCCTTCAGGGGAGGCGGGTACGGACCGTTCTTCAGCATCTCCCGGTCGTAGTTCGCCTCCAAGAAGAGCACCTCGGCCTCCCGGGCGAGCGATTTCTGCACCTCATCGGTCACCCCGGCATCGGTCAGCACCATGTACTGCCTCCCCTCATGGGCGACGACCCACCCCACCGAGCCTGCGCTATCGTGGCTCGTCTCAAAGCAGAAGACCGAGAAGGGACCAACCTCGATGACTTCAAACGGATCGACGGTATGCAAAAGCCCTGCCGGGATGTTCAGGTTGCTGACCACCTGGCGCTGTGCCTCCACCGCCTTGGTGTGCATCCAGACGGGGACGTGGTGCATCCGCGCCAATGTCCCCACCCCCCGCACATGATCGGGGTGGAGGTGGGTGACGAAGACGGCCTCGACCGCTTCGACCGTCGTTGAAAAGTGTGCGAGGCGTCGCTTCAGAGAGGCGACGCTGTAGCCTTGGTCGATGAGGATGGCGGACGATCCATCACTGAAGAGATAGCTGTTTCCACTTGAGCCGGAGCCGAGGACCGCCCAAGTACGCATCAAAGGCCTCCCCAGAGCGCGAGGACCGCTTCATCACAGCCGACATGGACCCGCCCCCGACTGCGGAGGATGGGAAGGCGCAAGAGGAGTGGATTCTCGATCAGCTCCTCTTTTGGATCGAAGATGCGGTGCTCGAACCCTCCCCTCCTATACAAAGCGCCGTCGTGGTCGACGAGCGAGGCCGGGTCATGGTGGGCGAAGATGGAATCCCACTCACCAGCGCTGAGCGAGCGCTGGGAGAGGTCGACGAACTGACAAGCGATCGAACGCTCCTTGCAGAAGCGAATCGCCTTGGCAGTCTCTCGATCCTTCCTGGTCCCAATGATCTGTATCACAAGAACAATCGTATACAACCGTGGCCAAAAAGGCAAGGAACGCTAGCTCACGAAGAGAGCGGCGATCTCTTCTTCGTAGAGCCGATTAATCTCAAAACGCTTGAGTTCCTGCTTCGCCGAGAGCTCGCGCCCCATCTCAAAGCTCGCACCGAGCAGGGTGAAGCGCACGATGTGCTCATGACTCTTGAAGCCCTGCTTGCTGCTGATGATCTGTGCTATGGTATGCTCGATGAGGCTCTTCACCTCGCTCATCTGGGCAAGTCGGTCCACGCGGTAGGGAATGCCCTTCTCGGTGAGGTACTCCTCGATGCGCGCCTTGTTGAGGACGATCAGGGCACCAAGGTAGCGCTTGTCCTGACCGAGGACGACGGCGCTCTCGATGTACTCACTCTCACAGAGCTTGGCCTCGATGGGAACCGGCTCGAGGTTCTCACCGCCGGAGAGGACAATGGTGTCCTTGGCCCGCCCCGCGATGGCGAACTCTCCCCGGTGTGTCCACATGGCGAGGTCCCCGGTATCGAGCCACCCATCACGGGTGAGGACCTTCTCTGTGAGGTCCGGGCGGTTGTAGTATCCCTTCATCACCTGGGGGCCTCGAACGAGCAGGAGCCCCTTCTCTCCCGGCTGGACGTCCCGGCCCTCCTCGTCGACGATGCGCGCCTCGGTGCCCTCGAGCACGACCATGGTGCGCTTCACCCCGCCGATGATCGGGCGCACCCCGATGACCGGGGCGGACTCGGTGAGTCCGTAGCCATCGAGGAGCGTGATGCCGATGGAGGCGAAGAAGAGGTCGACGCCCTCCGACATCGAGCCGCCGCCGCTCACCCCGGCGATGAAGGAGTCGCCGAGCTTGGCCTTGACCTTGGAGAAGACCAGATGATCGCCGAGCTTGTAGAGGGGATGGAGGAGGATCATCGGGATGGTGGAACGAACGACATCGATGACCCGGTTTCGCTTCTTGAAGGTCGCCACCGTGCCGAAGAAGAGGTCCTTGTTGTAACTATAGGCGCTGGCCACCTTCACGAAGAAGGAGAACATCCCCTTCACCATCGCACTCTTGTTCTTCATGCTGGAAAAAACGCCGGCCTTGACCGCTTCCCAGATGCGGGGCACCGAGCCCATGAAGTGGGGGTTGACCTGAGCGAGGTCGGCGAGCATGACCGACCCAAGCGGCTTGGAGTAGGCGATGGTCGAGGCCTGGCTGATGATGACATACTGCAGGATGCGCTCGAAGGAGTGCCAGACCGGCAGGACGCTGAGCCAGCGTTGGCCGGGCTCAAAGCGCTTGATCAAGCGGGGGATGGCGATGAGTTGGTAGGCGAAGTTGGCGTGGGTGAGCATCACCCCCTTGGGCTCCCCGGTGGTGCCGCTGGTGAAGATGATCGTGGCCACCTCGTCGCTCGTCCCCCGCTCCCGCTCACCCTTGATGAAGGCGGCATACTCGGCATCGGAGAGGAGGGCGCGCCCCTGGTCGACCAGATCCCGGTAGCGGAGGATGGTGATCTCTCCCCCCTCATCGCCGGGCCCCTCATACTCCTCATCCATGACGATGAGGGTCTTGAGGAGGCTAAGGTTGGACGCGAGGGCGAGCACCTTGTGCAGTTGGCCCTCATTCTCGACGAAGCAGAACGCAGCTTCGGTGGTGGAGAGGATGAAAGATACCTCGTACGGCATGGCGTCACGTCCGCGCGGCACATCGGCGGCCCCGAGGGAGAGGATGGCCAGGTCGCTGGCAAGCCACTCCTTCCGGTTGTCGCTGATCAGGCCGACGGCATCACCGCGCCTGATGCCGAGATGGGAGAGCGCAGCGGCGAGGCTCTCCACCTCACGCTCCAGCTCTGCATAGGTGACCGAGTTGAAGGCGCCGCTTCGCGTCTTGTACATCTGTGCTGCAGTGGCGGGCCAGCGCTGTGCGATCTTGGAGAAGATTTGGGGGATGGTCTGGTACATCGGGTCCTCCATCTGGTGAATTCTACCTCTTATATTAACATCTCTACATTATTTGTCAATCTGTCAATATAAGCAAGTTCTCCAAATCATTGACTCACACAACCAAAAGCTCCCATAATGACTCTTCAGGAAGGAGCAACCGGTCATGAAGGAACGAATCAGCACCCTATTGAAGCGAGAACCGAGCAGCGAGGTCGTCACCGCCGAAGGGTGGGTACGCACCAAGCGCGAGAGCAAACATGTCTGTTTTCTTGAAGTCAACGACGGCTCGTCGCTGAAGGGACTCCAAGTCGTCATCGACAAGGAGCGGTTGGGAGACCAAGCGCTCTTGGACTCGATCACCACCGGCTCGTCCATCATCGCCGCCGGCACCATCGTCTCCAGCCAGGGCGCCAGCCAGGCTGTTGAGCTGGCCTCATCGAACCTCACCTTGGTCGGATCCTGCCCCGTCGACACCTACCCCCTGCAGAAGAAGCGCCACAGCCTCGAATACCTGCGTGAGATCGCCCACCTGAGGGCGCGGACCAACACCTTCGGGGCGGTGACCCGGGTGCGCAACGTCCTCAGCTGGGCCATCCACCAGTACTTCCAGGAGCGCGGCTTCATCTGGGTCCATACCCCGCTCATCAGCGCAAGCGACGCCGAGGGGGCCGGCCAAATGTTCCAAGTGACCACCCTCGACCTCGCCAATGTCCCCAAGACGGCTGAGGGGGCGGTGAACTGGGACGAGGACTTCTTCGGCCGCCAATCCTTCCTCACCGTCAGTGGCCAGCTCGAAGGCGAGACCTATGCCATGGCGATGAAGAACATCTACACCTTCGGCCCGACCTTCCGCGCCGAGAACTCCAATACGACCCGCCACCTCTCCGAGTTCTGGATGGTGGAGCCGGAGATGGCGTTCTGCACCCTCGATGGGAACATGGCGGTGGCCGAGGAGTTCCTCAAGCACCTCTTCAAGGCGGTGCTGGAGCACTCGGGCGAAGACATGGAGTTCTTCAGCAATTTCGTCGAGGCGGGCATGAGGGAGACACTGGCCAAGATCATCGAAACCCCCTTCGTCCACCTCACCTACACCGATGCGGTCAAGGAGCTCGAGAAGCACAACGACCGCTTCTCATACCCGGTGAAGTGGGGCATCGACCTGCAGAGCGAGCACGAGAAGTTCATCACCGAGGTCATCGCAAAGAGCCCGACGATCGTCACCGACTACCCCAAGGACATCAAGGCGTTCTACATGAAGCTCAATGACGATGAGAAGACGGTGCGCGGCATGGACGTCCTGGTCCCCCGCCTCGGCGAGATCATCGGCGGCAGTGAGAGAGAGGCCGACTACGACACCTTGATCGCCCGGATGGCCGAGATGAAGCTCGACCCGGCCGACTACTGGTGGTACCTCGACCTCAGGCGCTACGGCTCGGTGCCGCACTCCGGCTTCGGCCTCGGCTTTGAGCGCTTGGTGCAGTACGTCACCGGCATGGGCAACATCCGGGACGTCATTCCGTACCCCCGCGCTCCCCGCCTGGCCGATTTCTGATCAGGGCCCAAGCCACCAACTGGGTGGTGCTGCGTACCCCGATCTTGAGGAAGATGTGCTTCTTGTGGGCGGTGACCGTGGCCGCCTTGATGCCCAGTCGCTGGGCGATCTGGGCGGTGTCCAAGCCGCTGACCAAGAGGCGCACGACGTCGGCCTCCCGCTCGGTGAGGTAGGGGGTGTGCTCCCCCACCCGCTCATGATACGCCTCTGGAAACCGGAGGCGTTCTATTTTCCCGGTCAGTTGCTCATCACTTCCGGCGATGGCGCAGGTGGCGCACGCAGCGTCCTCCAAGAGCGAGAAGAGCGGTTCCCCCTGCCCGGGATGGATGACGAGGAGCGGCTCGGACACCTGCTCCTTGGCCTCAAGCGCGGCCATCACGTCGGCGCACCAGCAGACCAGCGGTACGCCTTTGCCCGCATCACCGGCCGCTCTCCATCGCACCGGGATGACGGTGAGGGAGGAGAGGCGGCAGAGGCGAGCCATCAGGCGCTCACGCTCAGTGGGATTGTGGTAGAGGAGAGTCACGGTGCGCTTCACACCCTCATAGGGCAAAGCGAGCTATGATTGCTTCAACAGGGTGTGCAGCACTCCATCGAAGGCGTCGCTGAACGCCTTGACCTGGCGGTTGTCCATCCGCTTGTGCTGCTCGCTGAAGATCCCCATCTCGCGCAGCTCTCCCATGAGGTTGCGCATCGAGAGGCGCTCGCCGATGTTCTCCCGCGTATAGACACCCCCGCGGTCATCGAGGACCACCAGCCCCTTTTGGGCCAGCCGGCTTGCCAGCGGCACATCGTGCGTGATGGCCACCGAGCCATCCTCACTGTGCTCGACGATCCAGTCGTCGGCGCTGTCGAGGCCCGCGGAGACCACCACCATGGCGATGGGGCTGCGGATCGAGCGGAGACGCTCAGCATCCTCCTCACCGCCCTCCTTGGCCGCCGCCCGCAGCGCTGCGGTATGCTCCTCATAGGCACGCTTGACATCCTTGAGCGGCCGGTCGGCGACAAAGATGGCCGCCAGATCCTCCTTCGCCACACGGCGCAGGATGATGGAGCGGATTTGCAGCGGTACCGAATCGGCGTCGACGTAGAGTGTGACCATACCCAAGCCTACCGAAGCGGCGCCGATCAGGCAAGGGCTGTGCTTGAAACTGAGGGGGTTTTTGTTCTATGGTGAAGGGAGCAATCTATCAAAATCATCCAGGAGTGCATCATGGAAATCTCCCCCTTGCAAAAACTTCGCCACGGCTATCAGCCCAAATTCCCAAAGATTTTCAGCGAAGATATCACGACCATAGCAGCAATCTATGGTGAAAAGACCGCCCCCAAGCGCGACCAGGATGCCATCAAGGCCCTCTTTCCCAATACCTACGGCAAGAGCCGCGTCTCCTTTGCCAAGGGATCGAACCCCGCCATCAGGCAGCAGCGCAACGTGGGCGTGATCCTCAGCGGCGGGCAGGCCCCCGGCGGACACAACGTCATCAGCGGGCTCTTCGACGCCCTGAAGGCCGCCAACAGCGACAACCAGCTCTACGGCTTCAAGGGCGGCCCCTCCGGCATCCTGGAGGACTCCTACCACATCATCGACCGTGAATACCTCGACCCGTTCAGGAACACCGGGGGATTCGACATCATCGGCAGCGGCCGCACCAAGCTGGAGACGCGTGAGCAGTTCGAGACCTGTGCGCGAGTGTGCCTCTCCCACGACATCAGCGCGATCGTGATCATCGGAGGCGATGACTCGAACACCAACGCCGCCGTCCTGGCCGAGTACTTTCTTGAGAAGCGCTACCCCATCTCCGTCATCGGCTGCCCCAAGACCATCGACGGTGATCTGAAGAACGACTTCATCGAGATCTCCTTCGGCTTCGATACCGCCACCAAGACGTACAGCGAGCTCATCGGCAACATCGCCCGTGACTCCAACAGCGCCAAGAAATACTGGCATTTCATCAAGGTCATGGGCCGCAGCGCCAGCCACATCGCCCTGGAATGCGCCCTGGAGACACAGCCGAACATCTGCCTCATCGGTGAGGAGGTGGAGGCGAGGAAGCAGAGCCTGAAGTCGATCGTCGACGAGATGGCCCTCACCATCAGCGCAAGGGCCGACAAGGGGCTGAACTTCGGGGTGGCCATCATCCCCGAAGGCGTGATCGAGTTCATTCCGGAGATCAAGGTCCTCATCAATGAGGTGAACGACCTCCTGGCCCGCGAAGCGGAGGCATTCAACATCATCGCCAAGGGCAATGAGAAGATCGACTTCGTCGCGGCCCGACTCAGCGAGGCCTCGGCCGAGGCGTTCTCCATCCTGCCGACCTCCATCAAGGAGCAGCTGCTCATGGACCGCGATCCCCACGGCAACGTCCAGGTCTCCCGCATCGAGACGGACAAGCTGCTCGCCGAGATGGTTGAGGCCCGGCTCTCCAAGATGAAGAGAGAGGGGTGCTACCAGGGCAAATTCAGCTCGATGACCCACTTCTTCGGCTACGAGGGGCGTTGCGCCTTCCCGACGAACTTCGACAGCGACTACTGCTACAGCCTCGGCTACAACGCCTTCCTCCTCCTCGCCAACGGCCTGACCGGCTATATCTCCAGTGTGACCGGCCTGACCAAGAACGCTGAGGAGTGGCATGCCGGGGGAATCCCCATCACGATGATGATGAACATCGAGATCCGCCACGGTGAGCCCAAACCGGTCATCGAGAAGGCGCTGGTCGACCTGGAAGGGAAGCCGTTCAAGTACTTTTCCAGCCACCGGGAGGCGTGGGCCATCGAGACAGCCTTCGTCTACCCAGGAGCCATCCAGTACTTCGGGCCGCCCGAGGTCAGCGACCGTACCACCGTCACCCTCGCCCTCGAGCAGGGGGAGTGACGCGTTCACCGTCGATCATCAGCATCCAACCACAGGCCGGCAATTGCTGGCCTGTGTTCTATTGAGTCACGGAAGCTGAATCCAACGCCCTCATCGCCGCCTTGGGGGACTTCTCCACATCATCTTTCCACTGTCTTGGCATATACATGAATGTGACCTGACGTATTTTTTCCATGGCCCAGGCGTACCGCGCCGCCAAACGCCTTGGAGAAGAAAGAGGATGAGAACCTTCGGGTGTCGGCAAAATCAATGGCACATACCCCATCACCATGAAATCACCACAGTCCTCATCCGAAGGTATCTGCTCATCCTCCTTTCTCTATGGTATACTCCTTGCGGAGGACAATATTAGATGCATACTACCCTTCTGGACGGCACATGGTCCCTGACACCCGCCGATTACAAGCAAGTTTCACTTCATACCTCATACTTCGATGAGAATCCAGCGCTCCCATGCACCCTGCCCGGCGACATCCACAGCACTCTTCTGAAGGCAGACATCATCGCCGATCCCTATTGGGGAACCAATGAGCTGGACATGCAGTGGGTCGGCAAGCTCGATTGGATCCTCAGTCGAAGCTTTACCGTCTCTGAGGAGCACCTGAACGACACGCGCCCCATCCTCACCCTCTCCATGGCCGATACCATCATCACCATCCGCATCAATGATACCGTTATAGGAATGACATACAACCAATTCCGCCGTTGGCGCTTCGACCTCACTGACCATCTCAGAGTCGGGGAGAACACCATCGCCCTCCACTTCACCAGCGCCGAAGCGTATGCAAAGGCAGAGGCTGAGAAGTTGCCCTACCCCATCCCATACTCGGTCTATCCGGTCTACGCGGAACACCGCAACCTCATCCGCAAGACCCAGTGCCACTTCGGGTGGGATTGGGGCCCTTGCATCCTTGCCATGGGGGTCTACGAGCCCATCACACTCGACTTTGTCAACGAAGGCCTCATCGAAAGCGTCCACATCGAGACACGCCCCACCGAAGACGATCGATGGACGGTGACAGCAGCGGTACGCTACAACGCAGTAGCTGACCAGAGCCTCCGCGTGAGGTTGGAGATCGCCTCCACCGTCCAGGAGGGGAAGGTCAGCGTCGAGCGCGGGCAAAATCTCCTCACCTTCCGCTTGACGGTCACCGGTGTCCAGCGCTGGTGGCCTGCCGGTCACGGCAAGGCGGTCCTCTATCCGCTCACGGTGACCATCGGGGAGCAGACGGCAACCCGACGCATCGGCTTCAGGACCCTCGAAGTGAAGACCATCGAGGATGCGGAGGGCGGTCGCTCGATGACCTTCTCGGTAAACGGAGTCGACATCTTCGCCAAGGGAGCCAACTGGATCCCCTTCGATGCCTTCCCCTCCCGGCTCACCGATGATCGCTACGAGCAGCTCCTCCAAGCCGCCGTCGATGCGAACATGAACATGCTGCGCGTCTGGGGCGGCGGCATGTATGAGAAGGAGGTCTTCTACGACCTCTGTGATGAGAAGGGGCTGCTCATCTGGCAGGACTGTATGTTCAGCTGCTCGATGTACCCAGCCACCCCTGAGTTCCTCGAGAACGTTGAGGCGGAGATCCGTCATCAGGTGGAGCGGCTCGCCCACCACGCAAGCCTCGCTCTTTGGTGCGGCAACAACGAGGACCTGGGGGCCATCACCTGGTATGAGGAGAGCCGGGCCAACCGAGACCGCTACGTCATCGATTACGACCGCCTCAATGAGGGGGTCATCGGCCGTGTCATCCAAGAGATGGATCCAAACCGCACCTGGTGGCCCTCAAGCCCATCGGCGGGAGTCGGTGACTTCTCCGACAACTGGACGAGCGACAAGCGGGGGGACATGCACTTCTGGTCGGTGTGGCACGACGGCAGTCCCTTCGAGGAGTACTACACCATCAACCCACGCTTCGTCAGTGAGTTCGGCTTCCAGTCCTTCCCATCGCTCTCGACGGTGAAGAGCTATGCCGATGAGGAGGAGCACAACCTGACCAGCGTCGTGATGGAGCACCATCAGAAGAACCCGAGGGGCAACTCGATCATCATCGAGAACTTCTCCCGCTACTACCGCTTCCCCTCCTCCTTCCCCCAGATGCTCTACCTCAGCCAGGTCCAGCAGGCCAAGGCGATGCGGATGGCCATCGAGTACTGGAGGACGACGATGCCCCACTGCATGGGAACGCTGTACTGGCAACTCAACGACAACTGGCCGGTGGCCAGCTGGTCCTCGATCGACTACACCGGCAAATGGAAGTTGCTGCACTATGCGGCCAAGCACTTCTACAGTCCGGCGCTGCCCATCGCCTACCAGAAGGAGGAGGGGATCGTCGAGGTCTATGTGGTCAACGACGGGCCCAAGGCCGTCAAGGATGCCAAGCTCTCGGTCAAGTTCGCCACCTATGACGGAAAAAAACTCGGCAAGCAGGAGTACCGCCAGGACTTTGACGGGTACAGCAGCACCCACCTCTGTACCATCGATTTGAACAAGAAGAAAAAACTGGAGAAGGAGAACACCTTCATCTACCTGAAGCTCAAGAGCGACGACCTCTACATCGAGAACTCCCTGATGCTCGCCAAGCCGAAGGAGAGCCGACTTCAGGACCCACAGATCAAGGTCGAGGTCGCTGCCGCCCCGGGGGGCTTCAGTGTGACACTCTCCTGCCTCAAGGCGGCCTTCCAGGTCGCCCTCGATGCAGGAGCGCTGAAGGGAACCTTCAGCGACAACCTCTTCGATATCCGTCCCACCGCCCAGAAGGTCGTCTCCTTCAAGGCGAAGGAAAAGATCACCCTCGAGCAGTTCGAAGCGGCCTTGGAGGTCTTCGATCTCTATACCAGCAGCAGACCGTGAGGCTAGACAACCAGGAGTGAGAGGGTGCCGACCACGATGAAGAGGAGGCCGAGGGCGGATCTTCGGGTGAGCTTCTCACCAAAGACCAGGTAGCTGAAGGCGATGGTGGCGAGGATGGAGAGCTTGTCGATCGGTACGACGACGCTTGCCGGTCCGTCATGCAAGGCCCGGTAGTAGCAGAGCCAGGAGCCTCCGGTGGCAAGGCCTGAGAGCGTGATGAACAACAGCTCCTTGTGAGGCGTCTTTTTGATCAACGGGGCCTTGCCGGTGAGGAGGACCACTACCCAAGCCATGACGAGGACAACGACGGTCCTGATGGCCGTGCCCAACGTCGAATCGATGCCGCTGATGCCCACCTTGCCCAAGATCGCTGTCAAGCTGGCGAAGATCGCCGACAGGGCCGCCCAGATGACCCAGGAACGAGAGGAGGCGCTCTCCCCCTCTCGCCGTTGGATCATAGCGGAGGTCCCGCCTAGGATGAAGAGGACGGCCAGCATCTTTGTCCAGGAAAAGCCTTCACCGAGGAAAACCAAAGCCAGGATGATGGTCAGCGCCGTACTGGATTTGTCGATGGGCACGACCTTGTTCACCGGTCCCAGTTGTAGGGCCCGGAAGTAACAGAGCCAGGAGCCTCCGGTAGCCAAGCCCGAGAGGGTGAGGAAGAGCAAGGTATGAGCGCTCACTTGTGTGATGGCCTGCGCCGACCCCAAAGAGAGGACCATGAGCCACGATACTGCGAGGACCACGACGGTCCGCAGCGCTGTGGCGACGGTGGAATCGGTCTCCTTGATGCCCAGCTTGGCAAGGATCGATGTCAAGCCGGCAAAGAGCGCCGAAGCGAATGCGAATGCGATCCACATCTCCTTCCCCTCCTTGGTGTGATGAATTGTCTCATCCTATCATGACAGAGAGACCCGGGCCATGCAGCCCGGGTCGATACGTTTTGTTGCGTAGTGATCAGAAGATCACCGACGGCAGCCACAGCGAGAAGGCGGGGATGTAGGTGATGACCATCAGACAGGCGACCATGACAGCGAACATACCGATCATCTTCTTGACCGTCGCCTCGATGGTGGTCTTGCCGACCGCGCAGCCGACGAAGAGGGCACTGCCTACCGGCGGCGTACACAAGCCGACCGCGAGGTTGAAGATCAACATGATGCCGAAGTGAATCGGATCCATCCCGATGGCCGGGCTGGTGACGACCGGAAGCAGGATCGGGGTCATGATCATGATCAGCGGCGCCATGTCCATGAAGGCGCCGAGGACCAACAGCAGTACGTTGATGATCAGGAGCAGGACAATCCTGTTGTCCGTCACCGACACCAGCCACATGGTGATCTTCGCCGGGATGCGGAGGTCGGTCATCATGTAGGCGAACGCCTTGGCGGTCGCGATGAGGCTGAGCACGACAGCCAGGGTCTTCAGTGAGTTCTTGAGCACATGGCCGAAGTTGCGCAGCTTTCCAGTTCGGAAGATGAAGTACGTGAGGATGAAGGTGTAGAAGCATGCGATGGCGGCGCTCTCGGTCGCGGTGAAGATACCGAGTCCGACACCACCCATGATGATGACGATGGTCATCATCGGCAGGATCGCATTCACGATGATCTGGATGCACTTGCCCATCTCAACGGTGAAGAGCGGGTTGCCCATGATCATCCAGGTCTCAGGATTCCGGTGGAAGCTCCACTTCCCGTTTTTCGACGATGAGAACTTAAGCCAGCGAACCGGATCACCCATGCCGATCCTGATGCCGCCGGGGAACTGGTAGTGGTGGCGCAGCACGACACAGTACACCAAGAGTGAAAGACCGAGGAAGACGCCGGGGATGGCACCGGCCATGAACATCCGCCCGATGGAGATACCACCACCGGCAGCCAGCGCATAGATGACCATGTTGTGGCTCGGCGGGATCAGGACTCCCTGACAGGCGGTGACGACGGTAAGGCTTACGGAAAACTCGCGGTTGTACCCCTGCTTGACCATCAGAGGGATGACGACCGAACCGAGGGACGAGACGTCGGCGACGGCGGAACCGGAGATCCCACCGAAGAACATCGAGTCGATACAGTTGACGTAGGCAAGTCCACCCTTGTAGCGGCCGACGATCAGGTTGGCCAGGTCGATGATCTTATCGGAGACCTCGCCTTCCGACATGATCTCTCCCATCAGGATGAAGAACGGGATGGCGAGCAGAGCAAAGTTGCTCACGCCATCATTCATCATGCGTACCATGACCGTCAGGTTCGTCCCATTGACCAAGGCAGAACCCAGGGTGGAGAGCAAGAGCGCAAAGGTGACCGGCACCTTGAGCATGAGGAGCAGGATGAACCCTCCCAAGAGAACAATCGTTGCAAGTGTCGTGGTTGTCATGACAGGTCTCCTCCTTCAATAGTGTGTCCAGCAAGGGCTTCCTGCCTTTGCTCCTTCACCACCTCGTTCCAGTCGACTTCCTTCTCTGAGTAGAGGAGGTCGTCCGGATCCAGGACACCGGTCATGAAGAGCAGCTGGTCGAAGGCGATGACAAAGCCTGCCATCGGAGCGGGGAGATACTGGATGAAAGTCGGCCATCCGGTCATCGGCAACACCCCCGGCAACACCGCGAGGCGTGCAGCATAGCGCCATCCGTAGAACAACATAAAGAGACCACAGACCAAAACACAGAGATCTGAAAGGAAATCCAACACCTTACGGGTCTTTCCTCCGCTTGGAAAGATGTTGTAGAAGACGTTCATCGAGATGTGCATGTGGTCACGCACACCGATGGCGGTGGCAAGGAAGGCGAACAAGGTCACCAACAGGACTGGAACCTCTTCGGCCCAGCCGATACCGGTACGAAAGACATAGCGCAGCGTCACGTTCATGATGACCAGGACGACCATCAACGCCAACGCAACCTGGGCGATGTACAGCAGAAGCTTGTGAGCCCAGTGGTTCGCGACACGGAGGATCTCGGCGATCGCCGAGGAGCCGTGCATCTTACTCGGATCGGGGACCAGCCGGTTCTCCTCAAGCCAGACCCGGAAGCGGCCCTTCGGTACAGCAATCTTGTTCATATAACTTGCCCTCTTGAAGTGTGAAAGAACAGGGGAACACCAATGGTTCCCCTGAGAAAACGATCAGGGTCTGGATTAGCGGTATGCTTTTCCGATCTCCTGGATCTCGGCGATGATATCGGTGTATTTAGAACCGAACTCTTGGTACAGCGGAGCCATGCGGGTCTGGAACTCAGCGAACGCTGCCGGGGTCAGGTCGATGACCGTGGTGCCCGCTGCGCGAACGATGGCCTCAGCCTCTTTTTCCTTCTTCGCCCATGCGGCGATCTCAAAGTCCTGGGTGTCCTTGGCTGTCTGGCGGATAATCGCCATGTCGGCCTCGCTCACGTTCTTGAGCGCAGCGACGGAGCCGAGCAGGATCTCGGGGACGCGGGTGTGGGAGTCGAGGGTGTAGAACTTGGCAGCCTCGTAGTCGCCCATGTTCTGGT
>LVBF01000217.1 GCA_001604325.1 Spirochaetales bacterium Spiro_04 | reverse complement strand
GCCACGGGTCGGGCTGTCGGCTGCGATGTAGGCGGTGTTGCCGATGACGGCGATGTCGTCACGGCTGAGCTTGGTCTGCTCGCTGATCAACTTGACCATCATGTCTCTGAAGCCCTTACCACGGCTGAGCAGGGACTCACCGGAAGCGTCCTGGTTCATGACCACGATCTTCACCGGCTGAGCGTCGGTGGCAGCCTCGATGCGAGCCTTGATGAGCGGGAACATCTTCTCAGCGGCCAAACCGGCTGCTGCGTAGTTGTCCGTCGAAGCGGTCGCCCAGATCGAGCCGGCTGGAGCCTCAGGAACACCAGAGTCAAAGCCGATCACGGGAATACCCTTGGCCTTGGTCTGCTGCAGCTGATCGAGCACGCTACTGGTGTCCAGGGCTGCCAGAGCAATGGCGACGGGGTTCTTTGCCATGGCGTTGTTGAGCATCTCCACCTGGATCTGCACGTCACTCTCAGAGGGCGGGCCTTCGAAGGTGATATCTACGCCATACTCCTTGGCTGCAGCGTTCGAGCCAAGCTTGACCTGCTGCCAGAAATCGTGCTGTTCACCCTTGGAAACGACGGCGATGTACGGCTTTGCCTCACTCGCGGCCTGGGAGAAGAGCGGAATGGATGACACAATTACCAAAGCTAATAGGACAACCAAGATCTTTTTCATATGATCCTCCTTAAAATATCCGAAAGTAACCTTTCGGTACGAACACTTATTTTTGAGCGATCTCTCGCTTGATAATCTTTTCAAACTCCTTCTCTTGGGCGATCTGCCGCTTCTGTTCGGCCCGCTCCTTACTGCGCATCTGGCGGTAGACACCGTTCATCTCTGCCTTCATGCGCGCAATCTCACCCTTGAGATGCTGCTTGTCGCGCTCCTCGGTGAGATGGGAGAGCGCCTGGGTCTTCTCTGCGATGGTGCCCTGCACCTCCTCACGGTACTGCTGGGCCGGGGTGAGGATACGGACCTCGCTGGCACGCTTGATGCGGTAGATGTCGAGGAGCACCGCCCCGATGACGACCACACCGGTGAAGAAGGTCTGGTACTGCGCCTGCAGGTCCATCGACGGAAGACCCGCCCGCAACACGCTCATGATGTAGACACCGATCATCGTGCCGAGGACCGACCCCGCCCCACCGGAGAGGGAGGTTCCGCCGATGACCGTGCCGGCGATGGCGTAGAGCTCAAAGCCCGCACCCTGGGCGGGCATGACGGTGGTGTAGACCGCGGCGAACGCGATGCCGCCGATACCGGCCATCAGACCACTGACGACGTAGGCCGACATCTCCCACTTCTTGATGTCCACCCCGGAGAGGCGTGCGGCGTCCTTGTTGCTGCCGATGGCAAAGATGTAGCGTCCCATCTTCGTGCGGGTCAGCACGATATAGGCGACGAAGGCCATACCGAAGAGGAGCAACGCCCCGGTCGGGAAGGAGAAGTCATTGGGGGTGATATACTTGAAGACACTCTTGAACCAGCTGTCGGGGGCCCCGCGGGCGGGGAAGGTGGCGCTTCTGACGTTGGAGACGATGGAACCGGTGCCGAGGCTGACCATCTGGGTGCCGAGGGTGGCGATGAAGGGG
>LVBF01000035.1 GCA_001604325.1 Spirochaetales bacterium Spiro_04 | reverse complement strand
ACCATCGCACAGACCAAGAGGATGATGGAGGGCAGAAGGGGCTTGTCCCGCTTCATGGGAGGAGAAACTCCTTGATCTGGGCCATCAGAGCGCCGTACTCCTCGGTGAGGGCGAGGTGGGGGTGATCGGCGAGGATCGAAGCGGGGGCGCGAAAGAGGCAACCGCCGTCGGCCGCCTCGATCATCGCGAGGTCGTTGTAGGAGTCGCCGGCGGCAAAGGTGCGATAGTTCAAGGTGTGCAGCGCCTCGATGGCCGCCTTCTTGCCGTTGTGGATCCGCATCCGGTGGCTGACGATGCGATCACTGACCACCTCGAGACTGTTGCAGAAGAGCGTCGGCCACCCCAGCTGCTCCATGAGCGGCTTGGCGAACTCGCTGAAGGTGTCGCTGAGGATCAGGACCTGGGTGAGGGAGCGCAGCTCATCGAGGAACTCACGCGCCCCCTCCAGCGGCCCCATCTGTGCGATGACGGCCTGGATATCGGAGAGGCGGAGGCCATGGGCATCGAGAATCTCGATTCGAGAGCGCATGAGTGTATCGTAGTCCGGCTCATCGCGCGTGGTGCGCCTGAGCGCCTCGATTCCGGTGCGTTCGGCCACATTGATCCAAATCTCGGGGACGAGGACCCCCTCCAAATCCAAGCACACAATATCCATCATCATCTGTCCTCTTGCGTTTTTCCCAGTATTGCCCACCCGCTCATTTCATGCAAGGGGGATGAGCAGCGCCACCATCGCAGCACTCTCTGAGACGACCTCGATCGCACCCAAGACATCGCCGGTCACCCCGCCGAGGCGCTTTTGTGCGATGAGCATCAAAGAAAGGGTGGAGAGCAGCGCGGCCAAAAACCCCACGCTTGCCCTCAGAGCCAAGCCCCGGAGCGTGTACAGGGCGATGAGGGTGATGACCTGCAGAAGCGGGGCGAGGAAGTGATACCACGTGGCCCCCCGCACCAAGGCTGCCGCACTGCCCGCCCCCGCTCGGGCATAGGGGAGGAAACTTGCCGCGAGCGTGATCATCGTCCGGGAGAAGATCGGGACGAGGAAGAGCAGCAGCGGCGCGTCTGCGAGGCTCTGCAGCGCCGAGTACTGCACCAGGAGGGTGATGATCAAGGCGAGGACTCCAAAGGCGCCGATATGGCTGTCCCGCATGATGGAGAGCGCCCTCTCGGCGGTCCATCCACCGCCAAGCCCATCGGCGAAGTCGGCCAATCCATCGAGGTGGAAGCCCCGGCTGAGGTACGATGAGAGCGCGATGATCAGGGCGGCGCGCAGGGGGGCGGGAAACGGGATGCGGGAAAAGAGTACACACACCGCCCCGTAGAGCGCTCCCACGAAGGGGTACCAGACGAGCGAACGCTCCTCTCTCTCAAGGGGGGAGCTGCCCACCGGCAGGCGGGTGAGGGTCCTGATGGCAAAGGCGAGCGAGCGCACCCTCAGAGCACCTCCCCCTTCAGGGCCAGCGGAAGGCCGGCCACCATGAGGATGACATTCTGGGCGAGCGCGGCGGTGTCTTGGTTCATCCACCCGGCCAAGTCGCGGAAAGCGCGGCTTTCACTGTCGGCCGGGATCAAGCCAAGGCCGGTCTCGTTGGTCACCAACAAGATTTCACACGGCGGATTGGCGAGCACCTCGTAGAGCGCATCCATCTCAGGAAAACGCGTGGTGGGGATGCCCTTGTGGTGGAGGAGGTTGCCCAGCCAGACGGTCAGGCAGTCGACGATGCACACCTCGACCGATGGGGGGAGCTCAGCGATGGCCCGAGCGAGGTCGAGCGGCTCCTCGACGGTGATGAAGCGGTCCGCCCGGTCCTTCTGGTGGGCGGCGATCCGGGCCTTCATCTCCTCATCGATCGGTTGGGCGGTGGCGATGTAGGCACGACTCTCCGTACCGTCTGAGGCGCCGAGGGCGTAGTCCTGGGCGTAGGAACTCTTGCCGCTGCGCCCCCCTCCGATGATCACGGTGACCCGACTTTTGAGGCGGGTGCGGATCTTCATCCCCCCGACGCTGGAGGTCACTACCGAACCCGATGCCGGTTTACTGTGCATCACACCCTTCTTCACATCAATGGTTGCCATAGACCCCTCCACTGCTTTGTCCCATCATAGCACGACTCGCTCTCAGAAACGAGAGCGATGCCTCAAACTCACGCTCACTGAAGATCTCGAGCGTCAGCACCCGCTCTCTGCCGTCACGCTCCGTGTGTTCAACCAATGAACGGAGGAAGCGCTCGATGGCTTCCCCGTCGCCTGCATCCAGGCCGAGGTGGTCCGTGCCGTCCGCCACCCCGTGGAGGTGACAGATCCGGCTTTGGGGAAGGAGGTGGCGGGCCGCTTCATCGCTGTCGTAGCCCATCAACCAGATGTGGCCGATGTCAAGGGTCACCGAGAGCCCATACCGCCTCACCAGCTCCTCTACGATCGCAAAGGGATAGCTCAAGGTCTCGACGCAGATGAGCGCAGGGTCGATCGCCGTCGTTTTGAGGAACTCCTCCAGGGAGCGGTCGAGCGATGAGAGCCACGCCTCCACCTCGTGCGATGGAGAGACCCCATAGTGGTCGGGGGTGAGGTGCAACACATAGCCGAAGGGGTCGAGCTCCTCGGTGAGGGAGACGATGCCTTTGAGCATCATGGCGGCCTCAGCACGCTCCGCCTCATCCCTGCTGCCGGGGAAGATGTCCAAGGGGAAGTGCACCGTATAGGTGAGGTCGTGTTCACTGGCAAGTGATGCCAGCTCGGCGATGGTCCGCTCATCGGGGAGGTTCGATGCCTCGGCGCTCTCAAAGAGCACCAGCTCGATGTCATCGACCAAGGGGGCGAGGTAGCGGACGTTGGGAAGGATGTCGGCGGGTTTGATGTAGCTGGTCGTCCCGACCCTGATGCGCCCTTCCATCAAAGCAACCCCCGCGCTTGGAGGATGCGGGTGGAGTCGGTGACCCCCGCTTCCTCAAAGCTCGTCAGATCGGTGAGCAGATGGCTGGCCAGGCGCACCAACGGCCAGGCGGCAAGCGCCCCGGTCCCCTCGCCCAGCTGCATGGAGAGGTCGAGCAAGGGCGGTGGGCACCCCAGCGCCTCCAAGATCAAGTCATGGCCCGTCATCGCCGAGCGGTGGGCGCAGATCAGAGAGTCAGTCACCGCCCTGTCGATTCTCTGTGCGATGAGGGCAGCGGCGCTGACCGGCACCCCATCGATGATGATCACCACGCCGTTGGCGGCCGCTTCCAGGATTCCGCCGACGATCGCGGCGATCTCAAACCCTCCGAAGGCCTCCAGGACTCCAAGGGGGGATCGCTCGCGGTGCACCGTCAACGCCCGCCTGATCACTGCCACCTTGCCCTCCAGCTCCGCATCGCTGAGGCCGCTGCCCTTCCCCGTCACCTGGCTCGGGTCCCTGTCCAGGAGGGCGCTGGCGATGGCGCTGGCGCTGGTGGTGTTGCCCACCCCCATCTCACCGAAGATGATGACATCACAGCCATCGCTGATCGCGTCCCGGGTGCACCGCCGTCCCGCCTCCATCGCCGATCTACACTCCGCTTCGGTCATGGCACGCTCATACAGGAAATTCCGTGTCCCCCGTCTCACCTTGTAGTCGATGATCGCTTCTCCCTCGTCGAAGAGATAGTCGACCCCGACATCGATGACCCGCTGCTCGATGCCGCCGAGGCGGCAGAAGAGCGAGCAGGCCCCACCGCCTTGGGCGAAGGAGCGGCACTGTTGGGCGGTGATCTCCCGCGGAGAGTGGGTCACCCCCTCCTCGGTGATGCCGTGATCGGAGGCAAAGAGCAGGTGCATCGGGGCCGTGAGGGGGCCTTCCTTGATCAGGGCGAGGCGGACAGCGAGCTCGCCGAGGCGCCCGAGGCTGTTGGGGACTATGGCTTTTTCCAGCAGCCGCGCCTCAAACACGGCGCGCTTCTGCGCTTCGATCGGTCGACTCTGCATGGGTCCATTGTAGGAACCTTCCTCTGGCATGGCAAGCCGGAATCAAGTACAATGGGCCATGCACCTCACCCTCTATCTAGCATTGAGCGCCCTCAGCGGCATGGTGATCGCCGTGATGGTCGTGGCCAACACCCTGCTGGGCCAAGCGACGACGATGGGGGTGTCCCTGATCATCAACCACACCATCGGCCTTGTCCTGCTCTCAGCCATCCTGCTTGTGGGAAGAAAGCGGCCCGCCATCCGGGGCCCTGGCAAACCAGCGCCGTGGTACCTCTACTTCAACGGCCTCTTCGGTGTGGCGATCCTGAACATCAACTACGTGACGATCATCTCCATCGGCGCCTCGCTCGCGATGGCGGCGGCGGTCTTCGGCCAAGCGGCGAGCTCGCTCATCTTCGACCTCACCGGGTGGATGGGGATCAAGAAGCGGACGCTCAACCCGACCAAGGTGGTGAGCCTGGCCGTCTGTGCACTCGGAATCGTCATCATGGCGCAATCGGGTGAGGGCGGCTCCTTCAAGGTCGGCTACATCCTCCTCTCCGCCCTAGCCGGGGTACTGACGATGACACAGATGATCCTCAACTCGACCTTCGCCGTGTACAAGGGACCGATCCGCGCCGCGCAACAGAACTTCATCGGAGGACTCGGCGCCGGCTTGCTCTTCTACCTGCTGCTGCAGCGGGAAGAGACCATTGAGGCGATCGGGAAGATCCCCACAATAAGCCCGCTGTTGCTCGTCACCGGAGGGCTGCTCGCCGTCTTCGTCGTGGTGACCACCAGCTACGTGGTGGTCAAGATCCCGGCCGTCTACTCAGCGCTCCTGCTCTCCGCATTCCAGGTGTTGATGAGCCTCGTCATCGACACCTTCTTCTTCGATGCCTTCGCCCTGCCGTTGCTCCTCGGTGCCCTCCTGATGCTCTTCGGCATGGGTGGCAACCTCTACTCGGACACTACACGCGCCTGATACCGTACACGCCTCCCTGCTCCTCGACAAAGCCCTCCTCAGTGAGGGCTTCAAGGCAGGAGACGACCCGGTCCCACTCAAAGGTGCCCAGCGTCGTCCCGATGGCCGCCCCATCCTTGGGTCCCCCCTCACTCAGGAGGTGGATCAACAACCCCCGGATCTGGCGGTTGGAGTTCTCAAAGGCACTCTGCCCTCTGTAGTGGGCACTCTTTCGGTTGGGGTTGGGCAAGAGCGCCTTGAGCAGGACCCCGTAATCCATCAGGGCGTAGTACCAGCTCCTGTAGTCATCGATGCCATCGAGCAGGCGGGAGAGCACCGCCTCGACCTGTCGGTCGGTGACCTGCTCCTCGGCGCGGAAGAAGGAGTGGATGATCACACGTCGAATATTGGTCTCCAGGTAGATGGACCGCTCTCCAAAGGCAAAGGCCATCAGGGCGGCGGCGGTGGCTTTGCCCACCCCGGGAAGGGTCCTGAGCAGATGCTCATCACTCGGCAACTTCCACCCCCACGCCTCGCATGCCTTGGCACTCTGATGCAAATAGAGGGCCCTGCGGTTGTATCCCAGCCCTTTCCAGGCCGTCAAGAGGTCGAGCAGCGTCGCGCCGGCAAGCGCCTCAATGGTTGGCCAGAGGGAGAGGAAGAGCTCGTACTTGGGAAGGGCTCGGCTCGTCTGCGTCTGTTGGAGCATCACCTCGCTGAGGAGGATGTGGTACGCATCACCACTCTCCCTCCACGGGAAGGTCCTGCCATGACGGTGATAGAAGTCGAGGATACGACTCTGAAACTCAGAGAGCGATGCTTCTTCGACGGTGCATGGAGGCCAGAGATAGGATGCGGCCTCATCGGGTCCGAGGTCGGGGAAATCGGTCATCGCTTCTCGCCAAAGTTCTCCGGGAGGATGAAATCACCTCGGTAGATTGTCTCATCCTCGACGTCGTCGGGATGTTCAATCACTTCATCCGGGCTCTTTCGCTTGCGCTGTTGCTTGCGCAGGTATCGCTCGATGACCTGTTCGCGTTCACTATCGCGTTGGTAGCTCTTCCCACTGGAGATGAGGATCGCCACGCTCTTGAGGCTCTTGACGTTGGCGCAGACGATCTGCAGGACACTGGTCAACGGAACGGCGATGAACATGCCCGGGATGCCCCAGATGAAGCCCCAGATGGAGAGCGAGACGAGGATGACGAAGGGGGAGAGGTTGAGCTGTCCTCCCTGGAGCCTCGGGTCGATGATATTGCCTAAGATCATCTGTGTGCTGATGGTGAGCACGGCCACCCAGATCACGCTGCTCCACACCGGGGCAAACTGGATGAGGGCCATCAGGATGGTCATCGCGGTGACGATGATCGACCCGATGGAGGGAATGAAGTTGAAGATGAAGGCGAGCACTCCCCACAATATCGGCAGGTCCAAGCCGGTGAGCATGGCGGTCAAGAAGAAAAAGAAACCGGTGAATGCGCTGATGACCGCCTTCAAGAGGAGGTACTTGGAGACCTGGCGGGTGATGCGTTCAAACATGACCGCGACGCGTATGCCGCGCTTGGGGGCGGCCGCCAACACCTTGGGGATGATGGACTGGCGCTCGAGCAACAAGAAGAGGACGAAGATGTAGACGACCATCGCCACATTGGCGAAGGAGAAGAACTTATTGGAGATCGAGGTGAGGCTGGAGATGGCCAAGTTTGACCAGTTCACCGGCAACAACGCCAGAAAGCTCGCCCCATCGGGCAGGTCGACGAAGGCGGAGAGCTTGACCGACAGGAGGCGGTCGAGAGAGACGACCTTGTCGGCGTAGAACGGGATGAGGCGGATCAAGGAGTCGACGGTCATGATGATGAACCAGCCTGCGAGGATGAAAACCAGCAGGAGAAGCACCATGACGAAGGTCACCGAGATGAAGGCGGGGATGTGGAGCTTGTCCATCCGCCGGAGCAGCGGGCTGAAAAGCAAGAAGCAGAAGAAGGAGAAAACCACCGGGACTGCCACATCCCTACTCACCTTCAGGACAAAAAGAATGGCGATGGAAACGATTATCGCGAGGCTTGTATGGATGAACTTATTCCCTGAAGTACTCTTCTCCGCCATGGAACCACTATAGACCAGCTTGGAAAATGGTGCAATATCTGATATTACTTTCCCATGGAGTGGCAAGAACAGCTGGACAGGATCCGCATTGTCCTCGTCGATACCCAAGATGGGGCGAATATCGGCTCGGTGTGCCGGGCGATGAAGACGATGGGCATCACGCACCTCGTCATCGTCGGGGAACGCGAGTATGAAGAGACGCGTGTGCTGACGCTGGCGCTCCACGCCCGCGATGTCTGGCAGCAGGCTGAGCGCTACGCAACGCTCAAGGAAGCCCTCGCCGAGAGCGTCCTCACCGTCGCGATGACGCGCCGCCGCGGCAAGTTCCGCAAAGCCAGCGCCCTCAGCCCACGCCAGTTGGCCGAGCGCATCGGTTGCACCGGTGCGGGACCGGTCTCCTTGGTCTTCGGACGGGAGTCCGATGGCCTGACGGACGACGAGGTCGCCCTCTGCTCCCTGGTATGCACCATCACCACCAGCGAATCCTTCCCCTCGCTCAACCTCTCCCAGGCGGTGCAGATCATCACCTACGAGCTCTTCAACTCGATCAAGCCGCACGTCACTGAAACGATTCCCGTCACCCAAAGCCGGTGCGAGGAGGCGGCCGAGGCGTGTGCCGATGCCCTCCAGGGGCTCGAGTACTTCAAGCTGGACCAGGAGGGGGTGTGGACCTACCGATTCCTCAAGGATGTGCTGGTGCGTGCCTCGCTGACCGAGGGTGAGGTGCAACGCTTTGAGAAAATCTTCACCAAGATGGGGCGTATCAGACGCCACAAGGAGGTCAGCGATGTATAAGTCTTTCTTCGATCCGATGCCCCGCATCGTCGCCCACCGTGGCGACAGCGCTCACTTTCCCGAGAACACCCTCCCCGCCTTCGAGAGCGCCTACCGCATGGCCGTCGATGTCATAGAGACCGACGTACACCTCTCCAAGGACGGGGTGCTCGTCGTGTGGCACGACCCGACCCTCGATCGCAACACCAACGGCAGCGGCAGGATCGAGGATCATACGCTGGAGGAGCTCAAGCGCCTCGACGCCGGGTATACCTTCACAGCCGATGGCGGGGCGACCTTTCCCTTCAGGGGTACGGGGGTACAGCTCTGCACGCTCGAGGAAGCGCTCATTGCCTGCCCAGAGCAACGCTTCAACGTAGATTTGAAGAGCAAGGATGTGAGGATCGTCGATGAGTTCATCGCCGTCCTCAATCGACAACAGGCCAAGAAGCGGGTCCTCGGCGCCTCCTTCCACCTCTCCAACCTCAAGCGGCTGAGGAAAAAGGAGAGCCGGATCCAGACCTCCTTGACGACCCTTGAAGTCCTCCCGCTCCTCATGGCGCAGAAACTCAGGGTTTTGCCGAAGAGAGAACAAGAGCAACCCGTCGTCTTCCAGGTACCGGTACGCCAATGGGGCATACAGGCCATTACACCGGCTTTCATCGAGACCATGCACAGCCGCGGCGCGATCATCCAGGTATGGACCATCAACGAGGAGGAGGAGATCCGCCGCCTCTTTGAGATGGGCGTCGACTCGGTGATGACCGACAAGCCCGAGCTGGCCATCAAGGTGGCCATCGAGATGGGGATCCGAACAGCCTGAATCCACCGCTAACAGCATGGAGGACAAGAACATCCTTGCTCATCATTCCCTAATGGCATATACTGAGAATGGTATCTTTTGAGAGGCATCGATTCGAATTTCGGAGGGCATGATGAAAAAGTTCGCCATCCTCGCAACACTCCTCTATCTCGTATCGAGCACAGCAGTATTTGCGACCGTGAGTTCGGCATCATTGGGCGGTTTCTACTCCTATGAGCAGATCACCCAGAAATTCAATGCAGGCACCTTTCAGGATACCCGAGAGGGGACGACCATCGGTCTGGCACTGCGCGGCAGCACCTTTTTCAAGCATACCGGGAAATTCGGCCTTCGCTATGATGTGCGGGCGGGAAAGATGCTGAACCTCTCGGTGGATGGGCAAGAGGTCGACTCCCTGGGCACCATCGGCATGGACCTCGGCGTGGGCGTGGCCTACCAGCAACCGGTCACCTATGTCTCCTATATTGAGGCGGGCCTGGGCGTCAGGGCAACGGGTGGCTTGCTCGACTACACCCAGGGAGGCGCAGACATGGTCGACAACCATGCATTCCTCGGCCTCTCCGCCTTCGTGGATTACAACCATGCGCTGCTGAACAAGTTGGTGCTCAACGTCGGGGCCAACGCCAAGATGCCCCTTGTCGGCTATGTCAAAGCCGGCACGAAGAACAACCCCACCGAAGGGACCGTATCTGTGAGTGGCATCGAGATCTCACCCTATATCGGCGTCTCCTACGTCTTCTGACCATACCCAAAGAGACAGCAAGGGGAATATTGAATCAGGCTCGCCGAATTCGGCGAGCCTGTATGTTGCTCAGTTGAGCAGGGCATCCACATCGAGGTGGGGTCCCTCGATGTCCTTGAAGTACCGGTAGGTGCTGAGCTTGAGGTCCCCGCACGCATCCTCGTCACAGACGATGATCGCCTTGGGGTGGAGCTGGAGGGCCGTACAGGTCCACGCGTGGCTCACTCCCCCCTCCACCGCCTCTTGCAAGGCCCGGGCCTTGTTGTGTCCGTTCACCAGGATCATCACCTCCCGACTGTCAAGGAGGGTCTTGATGCCGACCGTCAGGGCCAGGGAGGGGACCTTGGTGATGTCACCATCAAAGAAGCGGCTGTTCATCACCTTGGTGTCGTAGGTGAGGCTCTTGACCCTGGTCACGCTCGAAAGACTGGAGAACGGTTCGTTGAAGGCGATGTGTCCATCGCTGCCAATGCCGCCCATGAAGAGCTCGATGCCACCATAGGAGGCGATGGCCGCCTCGTAGGCTTTACACTCGGCCTCCAGGTCCGGGGCCATGCCGTTGGGGATGTGGACATGCTCCTTCTTGATGTCGATATGGCTGAAAAAGTGCTTCCACATGAAGGTATGGTAGCTCTGTTCATGATCTCTTCCCAAGCCGACATACTCATCCATGTTGAAGGTCACCACATGCTCAAAGGAGAGTGACTCCTCCCTGTGGAGCCTGATCAACTCCTTGTAGGTGCCCAACGGGGATGACCCGGTGGGGAGGCCGAGGACGAAAGGCCGGTCTGCCGTCGGCGCGAAGCGCCTGATCCGCTGGGCGATATACCGCGCAGCCCACAGTGACAAGTGCCCATAATCGTTTTGAATGATGACTCTCATACCACACTCCTTGCTCCTATCATAAACGGAAAGCCCACTTCAGACAACAACGTGTGCCTACACTCCCGCTTCCACACACCGAAAAGGCGAGGCATCCCAGTACCCGCGATAGACAGAGCGGTCCCCTTCCCGCAAGTTCTTCTGATACAGGCGGAAGGTGACCAACTTGCCCTTCGGCTGCCAATGCTCCTGGTAGGAGTACACATACTCCATGCCGAGGCGCTTCATCACCGCTCCACTTTGCATATTCTGCACATCGTGGGTCGCGGTGACAAAGGGCAGACCATCCTCTTCCACCTGATGCAACACCCGGCAGGCCGCTTCGGTGACGATGCCCTGATGCTGAAACTCCGTCCTGAGCCCGTATCCAAGGTCATGCGCCTCATCAACGCCCACGTTGACGTATCCGATCGGCTCATCATCCTCCTTGAGGCAGATGGCATAGCGATAGAGCCAGCCCTTTTGATAGAAAGATGCATACCGCTCTTCATAGAAGAGCCGCGCTTCATCCATGCTCTGAACCGGATACCACGGCAGGTAGGTGTTGACCTCCTCATCACCAAAGATCCGGAGGATCGCGGGGAGGTCGGCGAGGGTGAACCGCCTGAGCAACAGACGATCGGTTTCCAACGGTGGGGTGTGTGAGCGCATCACCTACTGCGCCGCCGTGATGATGCCGCCACAGACGATCCGGTCCTCACGGTAGAGCACCAACGACTGCCCCGGGGCCGCCCCATGCACCGAGGAGGGGAATCGGGCGGATATGTGGTCCCCCTCCCCTTCGGCGACCGCTTCGAAGAGCTCACTCATCGAGCGGAACTTCGCCTCCACCTCGCCCGCGACCGAGGTACACGACTGCCACACCACATCAGTGGCGGCGACGGTCGTCTGGAGCGCCTCCTCCCGAAAGCCCACCACCACCTCGTTGCGCTCTGGGTGCAGGGCGATGACGTAGAGCGGCTGGGAGCTCGAAACGCCCAAGCCCTTGCGCTGTCCAATGGTGTAGTGGAAGATCCCGTTGTGCGTGCCGAGCACCTCGCCTCTGAGGTTCACGATGTTGCCGACCCGGTCCTCCACGTCGAAAAGATCGGTGTAGTCGCCATCGTAGAAGTCCTGGCTCTCGCTCTGGTCAGGGCGATGGAACGGCAGGAGCGCTTCGATCGCCCGCACCTCCTCCTTGGTCAGGGAGCCGAGGGGAAAGAGCGTCCGCCCAAGCTGCTCTTGGCTGAGACGATAGAGGAAGTAGGACTGGTCCTTCCTCCGGTCGACGGCCCGCTCAATGCAGAGCCGTCCGTTGTGTGCTCCGATTTGGGCGTAGTGGCCGGTGGCGAACTTGTCGAAGACGATGCCGCTCTCCCGGGCGTAGTCGACCATCGCGCCGAACTTGATCAGTTGGTTGCACCAGACGCAGGGGTTGGGGGTCCGCCCACCCAGGTACTCGCTCTTGAAGTTGTCGAGCACCAGCTCCTCGAAGCGGTCACTGAGCTCCAACACCGTATGCTCGATGCCGATCATGCGGCAGATCTTCTGGATCTGGGCGATATCCTCGCTTTTATCGGGGGCAAAGCAGCTTCTCGATCCCGCTCGGCGCTCGAGGTGGGTACGCCGGTTCCAGATGGTCATGGTGATGCCCATCACCTCATGGCCCTGCTCCTTGAGCAGGGAAGCGGCGACCGAGCTGTCAATACCTCCACTCATGCCCACCAGTATCTTCATCTGCAGCGATCCCCCTGGAAACAAGAAGCCGCCCTGTCTCCAAGGCGGCTCCTAGCGAGAGTGACGGGACTCGAACCCGCGATCTACGGCGTGACAGGCCGTCGCGATAACCAGCTTCGCTACACCCTCNNAAAGTTTTGTCAAGCAATGAGAACCCCTTCTGCTCTCAAATGATTTATTCTCTTCGTCACACAGATTTGGTGCACAGATCGTGAGACAAAAGCAATATACGTGGGGAGGCCTCTGTGCCCATAGTCGGCCATCGGCTTCCCCGCTCCCCGCAAAAGGGGTACGACAGAGCCATTTGAGGGGAATGGGGAGGTTGCACGCTCCCCGCCGCTCCCCTATACTCAGGAGAGGAGGACGCCATGCAAGAGTCGATCATGCTATTCTTTCTCAAGATCGCCAACCCCGTGTTGGATACCGTCACCAACCTCGTCACGATGTTCGGGGAGGAGAGCTTCGTCATCGCCTTCATCCTCTACATCTTCTACAACTACAACAAGAAGAGCGGCTTCATCCTCTTCAGCTCAACGCTCTACAGCGTCTCCGCCATGGGAATCCTGAAGGCGATCGTCCGCGCCCCGAGGCCGTTCCAAGTCTTGGAGTCGATCCAGGGCAAGCGGGTGCAGACCGCCACCGGCTACTCCTTCCCCAGCGGCCATACCACGACCGCCGCCTCCTCGTATACCTCGCTGGCCCTGATCTTCCAAAAGCGGGCAGTCTCCATCCTCTGTGCCGTCCTCATCGCCTTGGTGGGCCTCAGCAGGCTCTACCTCGGCGTCCACTGGCCGAACGACGTCTTCGGAGGCCTGGTGCTCGGCGCTTCCATCAGCATGCTCGCCTATCGTCCCCTCTCGATGCTCTTCGACGACAAGGAGAAGCGCATCACGGTCAACACGATCGTCGGGATCATCAGCTTCGCCGCCGCCCTGGTGCTGGCCGTCCTGCTCAACTTCCACAAAGTCGATGAAGTGGCCTTCACCGACTTGATGAAGACCCTCGCCCTCGCAGGCGGCGGCTTCCTCGGCTTTGTCTTTGAGAACACGCGGGTGAACTTCTCCACCGAAGGGACGTGGCCCAAGAAAATCGTCCGCTACCTCATCGGGATGGGCGGAATCTTCGCCATCATGGCTGCGAAGGCGTTCATCCCCACCCCGTTCTACGCCCTAGGCAGTTTTGTTCGCTATGCGCTCATCGGGCTCTGGGCGACCGCCCTCTCTCCCCTTATAGGAACAAGTCTCCGCCTCTTCTCTGCCGATCGATAGTCTTCACCTCGATGCCCCGGGTAATGAGGAACTTACGAAGCGAAAGAAGATCATCAAGATGACCCCGACAGAGCTTGGAAAAGATTTTGCCGCACATGATGGCGTCATCGAGGGCGTAGTGACTGCGGTACTCCAACTCCAGTGAGTCGACGATGTAGCTGAGCTTGTAACTGAGCAGCTTCGGCCATATTTTGCGCGCTATGATGAGGGTACAGAGGTAGGAGAGGCCGTCGCACTGCAGATCGTAGACCTCGAGCGCCCCCTTGAGCACCCCGATGTCGAAAGCGGCGTTGTGGGCCACCACGAGGTCGCGGCCGATAAAGCGCACCATGGCCGGCCAGATGGTGTCGAACTGATCGGCGGCGAGGCATTCGTTGCTGTCCAGCTGATGCACCGCACTCATCGAGGGGTCGAAATACGGCTCCTTGGGACGGATCAGAGAATAGTAGGTATCGAGGAGCGTCCCCTCCTCGTCGAAGCGGGCAAGGCCGACCGAGCACGCCCCGCCGGGATACTCGTTGGCGGTCTCGAAGTCCAGGGCAACGTAGTTCATGCCCGCTTTCCCATCATGATGGAGAGGATCGTCTTGTCGATCTCCTCCATCCCCTCCCGGGTGATGCGCTCCAAGAAATCCCGACTCTCCGCACTGGTCCGCCCGACGATGCCGCTTTCACTTGAGGGGGCGAGGCCGCACATGGCCAGCTTGGCCGCCAAGGCCGCCGCCTCGGCGCAGCTGTGGATCTTCAAGGCACAGGTCCCCTTGGCCCCATCGCAGATGATGCCCGTCAGGTTTCCCACCATCGTGTTGAAGGCGCGGTCCATCTCTTCGACCCTCCCTCCGAGCAGGTACACATAGCCACAGGCTGTCCCGATGGCCGCCGTGAAAGCCCCGCAGAGGGCGCTGAGGCGGTTCTTGCGGGCTGTCAAGGAGAGACCTACGAGTTGGGCTACCAACATCGCCTTGTCGAGCGTATCGTCCTCTACATTGAGGAACGAACCGACCACGGCAATTGGAACGGTCAAGGTGATGCCTTGGTTGCCGCTTCCGCTGTTGATGACCACGGCAAGCGGACAGCCCGCCATCCGGGCATCGCTGGCCGCCGCCGCCATCGCACTGGCGTAGGCGAACGCTTCTTGGAGGGTGGTGACCCCCTCAAAGCCTTGGGCGGCCACCGTTCCCACCGACAGTCCGTACGGATGAGTCATCCCGTGCTCCGCGATGGCGAGGTTGGTCTGTCTTGCCCACCTGGCCAGCTTTAGCGCCTCAGACGGCGCTTCATCGACCCAGGCGAGGATATCGGAGAGGGAGACATTGCCGATGAATTGCTCATCATCCTCCTCCAGCGTCGATCCACAGGCGTCGACCGGCAGATCGAGCAGCACTTCACCATTCATTTCCAAGTGGCTGAAGCGATCATGCTCCCCGCTGATGACGGCAACCGCGCTCGCCTCGTTTCCCACCGCGCGCACCTTGATGTAGAGCGGGGGAATCTCCGTTTCGAGCGTCAATGACACCGGCATAGATGAGGCACAGCGCACCTGCTCCTCATCAAGGGAGCTGAGGATGGAGAGGCCGGCTTGTACATCCCCGCCACAGGCGCCGAGGGCCACCGCCGCCTGGATGCCCTTGAGCGAGCAATTCGGCAAGCCGACCCCCATGGCGTTCTTGACCATGTCACGACTGGTGGTCACCTCCAGACGAAGCGGCCGCTGACCCAAGAGTTCAGCCGCCTTTGCCCCGGCGAGCGCACTGGCCGCCGGTTCGGTACACCCCATCGCTTCACGCAGTTCTTTCTGCAACAACAACAGATACTGATCCATGCCCAACTATACTCCCGTCAGGGTTCTCTTCCAACCCTCAACGAGGGACATCAGACGCAAAAACCAGACCATCGACGACCACGGTGTATGAAGCGACCGATGCAGATACCACATAACAACGTCCCTGCTCCAGCTTCATCTCCGTTCCACCAGCGGTGAAGAGTGCCTCTCCTTCTGCGACGAGCAGGAGCTCGATGGACCTCCGGTCGGTGATTTCGTAGCTCCCCCGCTCGAGGACCATCAAATGGAAGTCCTCGGTCGGGGTGAGGATGTGGAGGCGACCCGAACTGCCCACCACGGTGGGGGCGACGTCGACCTGCCGCTCATTTGTGTCCATGACCCTGAGCAGCTCACGCACATCGACCTTCTTGGCGGTGAGGCCGCCGCGCAGCACATTGTCCGAGGCGCTCATGAGCTCGATGAGGTTGCCCTTCACATAGGCGTGCAGGGTCCGCGGCTCGAGGTAGAGCGCCTCGCCCCGCTCAAGGTGCAGGACATTGAGCAGAAATGGGGCAAGGAGACCCGGGTCGGTGGGATACTCCTCAGAGAGCGAGAGGACGATGTCGGCGGGAAAGAGGAAGACTCCATCTTCGCTCCGCGCGAGCGTAGGATCAGAGGCTACCGACTGCAGATACTCACCGAGCAGCACGCCCACCTCCTCAGGCGAGAGAGTATAGAGCGTCTTCATCAGACTACGGATCAGATCCTCAGCTCTTCCCTCTGTTTCAAGAAAGGAGAAGTGCTCGCTGTAGGCGGTGGGTAGCAACGCCTTGAGAAAAGCGCGGATCTCAGAGAGGGGGCGAAAGCCGCACATCAATGT
>LVBF01000216.1 GCA_001604325.1 Spirochaetales bacterium Spiro_04 | reverse complement strand
GGGCAAAGGAGGTCCCGGCATAGCGCGTCGTGATGGACTGCAGGGTCTCGTAGCCGAAGAACAGCGCCAGGATGACCGATGCATAGATAGCCATATCACGGCGGGCGACGATCCACTCCCGCCTCAACAGTGCGATGAAACGCTTCATGGCCGGCCTCCTTTTTCCACGATGATGTTGAAGATCGTCTCCAGGTCCAATGCCTGTCCCCCCGCTGCGTCTCCCCGCCTCTTGAGGACCATCCAGCCACCGAGGACCTTCTCGCTGTAGAGCACATCACCATCGGGCTCGGTGGAGACGTGCTCCAGGACGTAGGCATCGGTGAGGGCATCGAGGCGCTCGTTGAAGATGACCTTCCCCTGATCGAGGATGATGATCGGGTCGATGAGGGCCTCCATGTCGCGCACCTGGTGGGTGGAGATGACGAAAGTGCGCTCCTCGCTCATCGCACTGGCCACTATCTGCCTGAACTGACGCTTGGAGGGGATGTCGAGGCCGTTGGTCGGCTCATCCATGATGAGGAGGCTGCAACCGCTGGCCAAGCCGAAGGCGAGCAGGTACTTCTTCTTCTCGCCGAGCGACATCTGGGAGAGGCGCTGGGTGAGGTCCAGGGAGAACTCAGCGGCATAGTGGGCAAAGCGCTCGTGATCGAAGCGCTCATAGAAGGGCGTGAGCATCGAGAGGTACTGGCTGCTCGTCATCCTCGGCAGGGGGAACTCTTCACTGAGGTAGAAGATTTCTCTCAGCAGGGAGGGGCGCCGGCATCTCGGGTTCTCCCCGAAGACGGAGAGACTCCCCGCAGAGGCGAAGAGTTGGCCGCAGAGCAGCTTGAGCAGCGTGCTCTTGCCCGCCCCGTTCTTTCCGAGCAAGCCGTAGATGTTGCCCCCCTCAAGGGAGAACGACAGCTCTTTGAAGAGCGGCTTCTGTGTGTAGCTGAAGCTGAGGTCGGTGACCTCAGCCACCAAAGGGTACTGCATAGATACCTCCTGTGTTGGTGTACTAGGGTAGTAATACACTATGGAGGAAAGATTGTCAATCATCATGCATCACAAAGTGAATGATTCAAGAAGCCGCGTTGATGAGCCTCCGGAAGCTCGCCGCCAGATCCTCGTGGACCACCAGCTTCGGGTCGAAGTGGAAGAGGCGGAAGACGATCTGGATGCAGAAGCCGATGGCCACGGCGCTGAGCAGGGTCCCCCACCCCAGCATCCCACCCAAGAGATAGCCGGCCGCGGTCACCGAGACCTCGATGCCCGCCCGACATACCCCCACCGAGAGGCCGGTCTTGCGGGAGAGAAGCACCATGAGGCTGTCGCGGGGGCCGGCGCCGAAGCCGCTGGAGATATAGAAGTACGAGGCGACCGCGATGACGAAGAGACCGCCGATCATCTGTGCGATTCCCGTCACGACATTGGTGCGTTCGACAAAGAGGCCGCTTGAGAGCAAGAGGTTCATGAAGAGGCCGACGAAGATCATGTTGCAGACCGTGCCGAGGCCGATCTTCTCACCGAAGAAGAAGGTGATGATGAGGATGACCAAGCCCACCGAGATCGTCATCGTACCGATCTGGGTGGAGAGGAGCGTGGCGAGGCCGGCGTGGAAGACCTCCCACGGGGTGTAGCCGATGTGGGCCTGCATCGTCAGCACGATGCCGAGGGCGTAGAGGAAGAGACCGAAGAAGAGACGCAGCAGGCGCACGAGGAAATCCTTCATGTCCCGCACTGTACTCCATCTCCAATCGAATGCCTAGAGGCGTCACCAGAGAGGGAAAAATCCTTCGCTCGTCGCCTGCCAGCCGCTCTT
>LVBF01000034.1 GCA_001604325.1 Spirochaetales bacterium Spiro_04 | reverse complement strand
CCTCATGCCTTCTATATTTTGTCAAGGCCGATTTCATGCGTTTGTCCTGCTTCTGGGAAATATATGATTGTTAATTTTCAGACATTCATGTATGATGAATATCGGAATCCGCCCGCAACTGCTCGCGGTAGGCGCCGGGGCTGGTCCCCTCGATTTTTTTGAATACCGCATTGAAGTAGCTCGTGGTGGCAAAGCCGAGGAGGGTGGCGATCTCGCTCAACGAATTGGAAGAATCCTCGAGCATCTTCTTGGCCTGTTCGATCTTGGCGAAGGTGATGTACCGCTTTGTCGGAAACCCTTCGCTGGCGAAGACGATGCGCGACACCTGCTTCTCGCTGAGGTTCATGAAGGTCGCGATGTCCGCTGGACTGATTTGATGGAAGATGTTGTCCTCGACGAAATCTCCGATCATCTCCATGCGGCTCTTTCCCTTGAACGGGTTTCCGTTGTAGGAGAAGCCCATGCTGCGCGCCGCTGAGATGATGATGGCGGGGACCAGGCTGTGGATGGCGATCGCCCACCCGGCCTTGCGCTCCAATGCCTCTGTGAGCGCTTGTTCATAGAGCGGGATGATGCCGGTGGTATCCTTGACCGGCATGCACGGGGCCTTGAGGAGGAATGCATGGAGGCGGTCCAGTTCGGTGTTGCAGGAGAGCTGGTTCTCCTTGCGCGCATGGAAGGTGCAGTCGAGGCTGTACTCGACCAAGCCGTCCTCACCGTGGGAGGATTGTTGATGATAGGCGCCAGGGCCGGTCAGGTAGAAGGATCCCGGGCCCACGATGAAGGAGCGTTCATCTGTTTCCACCATGCATCCGCCACGGGCGATGAAGTGGAATTCGAAGCTGGAGTGGGCGTGGCGGGGAATGTTCCACCGTCCGGTTTTCTGCATGACCCGCATCCATTGGATGTCGATCAAGAAGCCACAAAGGTCTATGGAGATAGTGAGTTCGGAGAGGCGCCTTGAGGCTTTGTTCAGTTCAGTATCCACGATGAGTCCTTTGGGCTAGTATGCCTCCAGCGGGCAAATCGTGCAAGGGTGAGGAGGAAGATGCTCATGATCAAGCGCGTACATGTCGTGTTCAAGACACATTTGGATATCGGGTTCACCGACTTGGCGGCGAAGACGGTTGAACGATATTACACCCAGTTCATCCCCCATGCGGTGGAGGTGGCCGCCCGCCTGAGGAGCCGCGGGGGACGGGAGCATTTGGTGTGGACCACCGGCTCTTGGTTGATCAAGAGCTATCTCGAACACGCCGATGAGGCGGGTCGGAGCGCCCTTGAGCGGGCGATCGCCCACGGCGACATCGCCTGGCACGGGTTGCCGTTCACCACCCATACCGAGCTGATGGACCAGCAGCTGGTGCGGTATGCGCTCTCCCTCTCAAAAACCCTTGACGACCGATTCTCCAAAAAGACCATCGCGGCGAAGATGACCGATGTGCCCGGGCACACCCTCGCCCTCGTCCCCTATTTGGCGGAGGCGGGCATCCGCTTCCTCCACCTCGGGGTCAACGGCGGTTCTCCCGTGCCCGATGTCCCCCGTCTCTTCCGATGGCGCTCACCCACCGGGGAGGAGGTCATCGTGCAGTACGACGCCTCCTACGGATCGCGGGAGCCTATCGGGGAGCTGGAGGATCTCTTGGTCATCGAGAACAGCGCCGACAATGAGGGGCCGCCGAAGGAGCGGGAGGTCTTGGAGACCTTCCGTCGCCTGGAGCGTCAGTGGCCCGGTGCCGAGATTTTTGCCAGCGACCTCTCCTCCTATGCCCGCGCGATCCTGCCGTATGCCGATGACCTCCCGGTCGTGGAGGCGGAGATCGGGGACAGCTGGATTCACGGTATCGGCTCCGACCCGTACAAGGTGAGCACGTTCCGTCATCTGCTTGCCTGGCTGGCCCACAATCCTCGTGCCGCAGCCAACGACCGCTTCATGGACCGGATGCTCCTCGTCTGTGAACACACCTGGGGTTTGGACTTCAAGAAGTATCTCGCCGATTACGCCAACTGGTCGGTTGATGATTTTCATGCCGCCCGGGAGCGCGACCTCATCGGTGAGGATGCCATCGTCGAGGAGTATCGGTTCATCGAGGAGTTTGCCCAGAAAGAGTACACGCAGATCTTTGGCGAGGCCGACACGAGGCGACAGCGGCGCACCTACTCCTTCTTCACCTCGGCCCACGAGGAGCAACGCGCATATGTGACTGAGGCGATCGCCGCCTTGGAGGAAGATCAGAGAGCGGACGTGCAGCGTCTGCTCGAGCAGTCGGCCCTCACGGCACCGGATACACGCGGTGAGGCAATCGCGGCGGGGAGGGCACTGACCATCGGTTCCCACCGCCTCGTCTTCGCCGACGATGGGTCGCTTGCCAGCTATCAAAATGGGGATGGCCGGGAGCTGGCCGGTGATGAAGGGATCGGGGTCTACCGCTACGAGACCTTCTCCGCTGAGGCGTACCAGGCCCATCACCACCGGTACAACCGTGACTTCGAAACCGGCAAAGCGTGGGTTCTGGCCGACTTCGGAAAGCCGGGGATGGAGCGGGCGGTCCCCACCCCTGTAGACCGCCTGTGGGGGGTGACCCTGGCATCGCTTGAGCGATTCGATGGCGATGGCTTCGTTGAGATCCGCGCCCTCCTCCACGCTGAGGAGGAGAGCCCGCGAGGCGCTCCCCGGATCGTGTGCCTCTCCTACCGCTTCACCGGGGAGGGGGTGTTGCAGCAGATCCGGCTCGACTGGAAGGAGAAGGAGGCGACCCGCCTCCCCGAGGCGCTGTGGCTCTCACTCGCCCTCGCCTTGCCACCGGAGGGGGAGTGGAGGATGGTCAAGATCGGCAAACGCCTCCCCATGGACAACACGGTGAGCAGGGGAGCCCGGTCGGTGCACGCCGTCGAGGGAGTGGAGTATCGTTTGGGCGACCAGGCGCTCCTCATCGCAAACCGCGACTCTCCGCTGGTCTCGATCGAGCATCGGAAGCTGCTGCGGTTCGACGATGAACTGGCCCCGGTGACGGGAGCCTTCCACTTCAACCTCTGCAACAATCTCTGGGGCACGAACTTCCCGCTCTGGTATGGGGAGGACGGCTCTTCCGTGCTGGAATTTACGGTGACGCGCCCCTGAAGACGGTATTTCACATCCCTGCAGTCGCTCCATCAACCTCCTTTGCTGTGCTGAGGGAAGGGGTGGAGCGTTCTCTTTGAAACGGTGATCAAACTTTACTTTGGTGTGGAGATGGTCTATATTCATACCCGTTATCAACAGAGAGGGAGGGTTGGATGGATACACAGAAGATTGTTGAGTTTGCCAAGGAAATCCGCAAACAGACGCTGTTCACCATAGGAAATCTTGGAGTCGGCCACATCGGCGGGGCGCTCTCCGTCGTCGATGTGCTGGCCTTGCTCTATGGGAAGGTGATGAAGATCGACCCAGCCAACCCGCTCTGGGAGGAGCGCGACATGCTCGTCCTCTCCAAGGGACATGCCGGGCCCGCCCTCTATGCGACGTTGGCGCTCAAGGGGTTCTTCCCGATGGAGGAGCTGACCACGTTGAACCAGGGGGGGACGAACCTCCCCAGCCACTGCGACCGCACCCGCACCGTGGGCATCGACATGACCACCGGCTCGCTGGCCCAGGGCTTCTCCGCCGCCTGCGGTCTCGCCTATGCCCGCCAGCTCGACGCCAAGGAGGGCTATGTCTACGCCATCATCGGTGATGGGGAGAGCCAGGAGGGGCAGGTCTGGGAGGCGGCGATGTTCGCCGCCCACTACAGGCTCGACCACCTCATCGCCTTCACCGACTACAACAAGATGCAGATCGACGGCACCACCGACGAGATCATGAGCCTCGGCGACATCGAGGCCAAATGGAAGGCATTCGGCTGGTATACCCAACGGGTGGACGGCCACGATGTGGAGGCTCTGGACCGAGCGGTGCTCGCCGCCCAAGAGCATTCAGGCAAGCCCTCCATGATCATCATGGACACCATCAAGGGAAAGGGCGCCTTCTTCTGCGAGGGGCAGGTGGGCAGTCACAGCATGTCCTTCGATCTTGCGAAGGCCAACGAAGCGATGGCACGACTCGGCTAAGGAGAGAAGACGATGGCAACACAAGAGATGCGCAGTGTATATGTAGAGACCCTCATCGCCCTTGCTGAGCGCGACGAGCGGATCATGGTGTGCGAGGCGGATTTGATGCGGGCCCATGGGACGACGAAGTTCGCCGACCGCTTTCCCGGACGAGCCGTCGACGTGGGCGTCGCCGAGGCGAACCTCGTCGGCGTGAGCGCCGGCTTGAGCCTCGGGGGGAAGATCCCCTTTGCGGCGACCTTCGGCTGCTTTGCCAGCAGGCGGGCCTTCGACCAGTTCTTCCTCTCGGCCAACTATGCCCGCCTCAACGTGAAGCTGGTGGGCACCGATCCCGGCGTCACCGCCGCCTTCAATGGGGGGACCCACATGCCGTTCGAGGATGTGGGGCTGATGCGCATGGTCCCGGGCCTGACGATCTTCGAGCCGGCCGATCCGGTGAGCCTCAGGGCCCTGATGAAGCAGAGCGCCTCGATGTGGGGGTGCACCTACATGCGCCTGCCGCGCAAGAGCGTTGAGCCGATCTACGAGGAGGGGGAGGAGTTCACCCTCGGCAAGGGGAAGCTGCTCTTCGATGGGGATGATGTGACCATCATCGCGATGGGAGGGCTCCTCGTGGGTGAGGCGATCAAGGCCCATGAGATGTTGGCCGAGGAGGGGATCGATGCCGCCCTGATCGACATGCATACCGTCAAGCCGCTCGATGAGGAGCTGGTGCTCCACCATGCGCGAAAGAGCGGGGCGGTGGTGACGGCGGAGAACCACCAAATCGCCGGCGGCCTCGGCGCCGCGGTGGCCAATTGTCTCAGCTGCGCATGCCCGACGCCGATGCGGATGGTGGGGATCCGGGATGAGTTCGGTCAAGTGGGGACACAGGCGTGGCTGCAGCAACACTATCGCCTCACCGCGGATGAGATCGTGACGCAGGTGAAGGATGTGTTGAATAAATAGTGACCGGCAGCGACGAGACTGACGTACACGACCCATGCTGGAGGTGATGATGCGGTGGCCGATCATCGGGGTGAATCTTCCGAGGAATACGAGTTTTGCCTCATTGGATGCAACGCTCAGCGCGATGGTGGACCAAGGGTTCGACGCCGTTGAGATCACCCTGGACACGTTCCCCGTGATCATCGGGGCTCGGGTCTGCCAGCGGTGGGTCGATGTCCTGAAGCCGGTGCTCGAGCATCACCCGCTCGTCTATACCGCCCACATCGGGCGTGGCTTGGACCTGCGCGATCAAAGCGATCCTGCTCTGCACAAAGACGTCCTGCTCTCCTCGCTTGAGGTGTGCCATCAGCTGGGCATCGAGCTCTTGGTGCTCCACTGGGAGGTCACATCAGGCGATGCACGCATCGAGGAGCAGTTTCTGGAAGCGCACCGGTGGGCCGCGGACAGAGCCTCACAGCTGCACGTCAAGATCTGCGTGGAGAACATCGAGGTCGAGCTCGTCGAGCCCTTGGTCGCGTTCATCGAGCGGGCCGCACACCCGCAGTTGGCCTTGACCCTCGACACCGGCCATGCCTACCTTGCCGCACGGTACTTCGGCTTCGACTTCCTCACTGCCGTCTCGGCTATGGCACCGTACCTTGGCCATCTCCACCTCAACGATAACACCGGGACCTTCGAAGAGCTCAGGATCACCGACCGCGTCGCCTACGACGCCATGACGATGGGGTGGAGGCGGGAGTTCGGCAAGGGGGATATCCACCTGCCGCCGTTCTATGGGACGCTCCCGTTCGATGAGGTCCTTGCCCTGCTGGACGGGTACCACGGCATCTATCTCTGTGAATATACCTATGGTGACTTTGCTCCGTTGAACCAATCGATCCAAGAGACGGTGCGCCGGCACATCATCGCCTCGCGCACCGCGTGCGGGGAGCCGTGAATCGGTGGTTTTCGGTGGTGGGGCGTCTTTGTATCTGGTTGATGCTGAAAACGTTATTAATGGTCCATGTTTTTTAATCTGTCCTGAGGTAAATAAATCATCTTTTTGTTGACAAATGGATGATTCGATGCAACCATAATTATGGTAACGTTTTCAAACAATGGGGGATTGAGAGATTCCATAGTGAGCATGACCCTTCCAAACGAAGGGGAAAAAAGGAGAAACCATGAAAAGAACGTTGTTGATCGTTGGTCTGGTGTTGTTGTCCGCCACGGTGCTGTTTGCCCAGCCGGCGGCGGAGAAGAAGTACAGCACCTTGCAGATGTACGCCGCCCTCGATACGGAAGAAGCGCAGTATTACATTGAAGCGTTTGAAAAGTCCTCCGGCATCAAGGTGGAGTTCGTACGGATGAGCTCCGGTGAAGTCGGGGCGCGCATCGAGGCGGAGAAGAACAACCCGCAGGCGAGTGTATGGTTTGGTGGATCGAACACCGACCACATCAACGCCCACTCCAAGGGACTCTTGATGCCGTACAAGCCGAACACCGATTTTGAACTGGCTCCGATGTTGCATGCCGATGACTACGGGTGGAACGGCTTCTATACCGGTGCGATCGGGTTTGTCACCAACACCGAGTTCTTGAAGAAACACAACATCTCCGCTCCGCAGAGTTGGGCAGACCTCCTCGATCCGGTCTTCCATGGACAGATCGAGATGGCGTATCCGTACACCAGCGGTACCGGATATACCGCATGGGCCACCATCATCCAGGACAAGGGCCTGGAGAAGGCGTTGGATTGGTGGCAGCTCCTTGACAAGAACATCCACCAGTACACCGCCAGCGGAACGGCGTGCATCGCCCGCGCCGGCTTGGGCGAGTGTGCCGTCGGCATCGCGTTCTCCCACGACATCGTGGCGAAGGGCGTCGGGATGGGGTATCCGTTGGTCATGAGCTTCCCGAGCGAGGGGACCGGCTACGAGGTCGGTGGTGTCTCGATGATCAAGGGCGCTCGCCAAGTTGAGGAAGCCCAGATCTTCATCGACTGGTGCTTCAGCGAGGAGGCCCAGAACCTCTTCAAGAAGTACTCCCGCCTTCCCGTCAACCCCAAGGCCACCGTCGCCGAGGGAGCGATCAAGCTGAGCGACATCAACCTGATCGACTACGATGCGGTTCAGATGGGACAGCGCAAGGATGAGTTCGTCACCGCGTGGAGAGATCGAATCGGTAAGTAACGTACACAGAATAGTATGTGGTGCAACCTCGGTGGTGCCAGCAAGCAGAACCCGAGGTTGCATTTTGCCCCATGAGGTGGACGATGAAACAACAATCTAAAAGTCGTGTCCAGCAGATCAATGAGATCAAGAAGCTGATCAGAGAGCCATTTCTCTTCATTTCCATCCTGGTCATCTTCTACCTCTTGATCGTGTTCGTTCTCTTTCCGATCTTCCAGGTCTTCAAGACCAGCTTCATGATAGACGGACAGCTGAGTCTGAAGAACTACCGTGATGTGTTGCGCCAGTCGTACTACATACGGCCGTTGTTCAACTCAATCCTCCTCGGTTTGATCGTTGCGACGATCGGCACCTTCGTGGGATTTGTCTTCGCCTATGCCATCACGCGCACCCCGATGCGGGGGAAGGGGATCTTCCGCCTCATCGCCACCTTCCCGATGGTCAGTCCTCCCTTCGTCGTGGCCCTCGCCTGTATCCTGCTCTTTGGGCGATCCGGAATCTTCGCCGGTGCCATCGGGAACATCTACGGCTTGACCGGGCTTACCGTCGTGGAGACCATCGCATACGCACCGACGGCGTTTTTGGCGCTCATCGGGGTATTGCAGGCCATCGACCCATCCCTTGAGGAAGCAGCCATGGACTGTGGTGCTTCCCGGGGCAAAGTCTTCAGTACCATCATTTTTCCCTTGGCGCTGCCCGGTATCGTCAGTGCCTGGCTGTTGGTGTTCATCCAATCGCTTGCTGATTTCGGTACCCCGATGATCCTCAGCGGGAACTACCAGGTGCTCTCCGTGCAGGCGTATCTGCAGATCACGGGGATGTTCGACCTCGCCCGTGGCTCCACGTTGGCGATTCTCCTGCTGGTGCCCACCGTCATCGCATTCTATCTGCAGAAGTATCTGCTGTCCAAGAAATCCTATGTGACGGTCACCGGAAAGCCGACCTCGGCGACCATCAAGAACCTTGAGTGGTACATCAAGTACCCGATCTATGCGATGTGCTTCCTCTTCGCCTTGATCGTGCTGCTCTTCTACGGCATGGTGGTCTGGGGATCCTTCCAGAAGTTGTGGGGGGTCGACTCCACGTTGACGCTCCGCAACTACGTGCAGATGTGGAAGATCGGGAAGAAGTACATCAAGGATTCGCTGCTGCTCAGCCTCATCGTCACCCCGATCACCGGGATCCTCGGCATGTTCATCGCCTATCTGATCAGCCGCAAGCAGTTCATCGGGCGCAACCTGATGGAGTTCTCCAGCATGCTCACCTTCGCTGTCCCGGGGACGGTGGTGGGCATCGGCTACATCCTCGCCTTCAACAATCCCTCATTCCTCATGCCGGTGACCCTGACGGGCACGAGCATCATCATCATCACGTTGTTGATCTTCCGTAACCTCCCGGTGGGGATCCGCAACGGGGTCGCGGCGATCGAGCAGATCGACCCCTCCATCGAGGAGGCTTCGATCGACCTCGGCGCGGACAGCGGGACCACGTTCCGCAAGATCACGCTGCCGATGATCACGCCGGCGTTCTTCTCGGGGCTGGCCAACTGCTTCGTCCGTTCGATGACGGCGATCAGCGCGATCATCTTCGTGGTGAGCGGACGGTGGAACTTCATCACCGTCGCGGTCTTGGGATTCGTCGACAACAGCCAGTACGCCCAAGCGGCGGCGATGAGCCTGCTGTTGATCGCCATCGTCGTGCTCGCCTTGGGCTTGATCCAACTCATCACCAACCGGTTGGGCAAGGGGATGCAGTCATTTTCCATCATAGAGTAGGGGAGAGAGATGAAACGAGCATATTTGGAATTGAAACAGCTTACGAAAGCTTTTGGCAAAGGCGCTGATATGGTGGTTGCGGTGGACGCGATCGACCTGGAGGTGCAAGAGGGTGACCTGGTCACGTTGCTGGGCCCCTCCGGCTGCGGGAAGACAACGACACTGCGGATGATCGCGGGGTTCCATACCCCCACCTCCGGTGATGTCATGATCGATGGGGTCTCCGTCAATGAGATTCCTCCCAACAAACGACCGACGGCCATGGTGTTCCAGAACTATGCGCTCTTTCCACACATGACGGTCTTTGAGAACATCGCCTACGGGCTGAGGATCCGCCGTGAGAGTGACGAGCAGGTCAAAGAGAAGGTCGCCCGCATCATGAACTTGATCGGCCTCGAGGGGCTTGCCGACCGGCAGCCCCGCCAGCTCTCCGGCGGGCAGCAACAGCGCGTCAGCTTGGCCCGGGCGATGGTGATGGAGCCGAAAGTGCTGCTCTTCGATGAGCCGCTCTCCAACCTCGACGCCAAGCTCCGGGTCTCCACGCGCCTGGAGATACGGAAGTTGCAACAGCGGCTGGGCATCACCAGCGTCTACGTGACCCACGACCAGGAGGAGGCGATGACGCTCTCCGATCGGGTCGTGATCATGGACCGGGGAAAGATCCAACAGGTCGGCTCCCCGGTGGAGATCTACAGCCATCCGGTCAATCGGTTCGTCGCCGGCTTCATGGGAAAGGCGAACTTCCTTGAGGCGACGGTGAAGGCTCTGGAGGAGACAGAGATCGTGCTCGAGTACTGCACTAAAACCATCCAGGCTCCCCGGTGGGACAAGCGCATCAAGGAGGGGGATGAGGTGACCGTCGTGGTTCGCCCGGAATCGGTCTTCCTCGAAGAGTCTCAGGAGGATTTGATCGAAGGTACCGTGGTCAATTCGGTATACTTCGGCTCGCAGATGCTCTATGAGATTGAGATGCCGGACGGGAAGGTGCTCCAAGCCGAGATCGCCGATCCCCAGGACCATCCACAGTTCGCCAAGGGGCACACCGTGGGCCTGTCGTTCAAGAGCCGGAGCCTCCATGTACTCGCGAAGGAGTGAAGCCATGCACACTGATATCATCATGATCGGACACATCTCCCAGGATATCCTCATCGACCACCTCCAGAACCGACAAGAGATTCTCGGTGGTGCGGTCGTCTACTCCTCCTTTGCCGCATCTGCGGGGGGGGCGACGGTGAAGGTCATCACCAAGCTCGCCGCTCGGGACAAGCGGATCTTGGATGATTTGCAGAACCCGAAGGTGACGTGGCAGGTCCTCCCGTCCCGGGAGAGCACCTCCATCAAGAACACGTACTTCACCGCCGACAAGGAACGACGGGAGGTGGTACTCCTCTCCCAAGCCGATCCGTTCACCCTCGAGGAGATCGACAGCGATGCCCCAATCTTCCACCTCGCCGGACTCTTTGGAGGAGAGATCCCCGATTCGTTGATCAAGCCGCTCTCAGCGCGTGGAGCGGTGGCCATGGACGCCCAGGGGGTCCTGCGCTGCCTCGATGAGAGCGGTGAACTCGCGTTCTACGACTGGGATCGCAAGGAGGAGCTCTTGCCGTACATCACGTACTTCAAGGTCGATGCGGCCGAGGCGAAGATCCTCACCGGCCTCGATGACCGAGAAGCGGCGGCGCGGCAGCTGCAGGTGTGGGGCGCCACAGAGGTCATGCTGACGCACAACAGCGAGGTGATGTGCGTCAGTGAGACAACGCTTGCCGTCGCCCCGTACACCAACGTCAACAACAGCGGGAGAACGGGGAGGGGGGACACGACGTTCGCCGCCTATCTCTCCTGGCGCAAGGAGCACAGCCTTGAAGAGTCGACCCGCTTCGCCGCTTCTCTCTGCAGCCTGAAGATGGAGACGCCGGGAGTATTTCGCGGCAGCGTGGAAGATGTGCTGGCGCGCATGGAGAAAGATGCATCGATCTGATGTACACAAGACTATTGAGGCAACCCAAGAGGACTCGCTGGAGAGCGGGTCCTCTCTGCATTATGGAGCTGGTGGTTTTTCCATCATGGAATCATGGCAAGGAAGATTGAGGAATTTGTTGGTGTGCCCGGCGTGTTGGATCTCTCGTGGTAGTATCATGATTCAATCTTCCAGAGTGTTGCGCTCCATGGTATGATGGCCCCAGGTTCATGCCGGGAGTTTGACTGGATGAATACTACCCTCTGGACTGGGCTATCGAAGTATGCTCAAGAAACGGATTACACAACGGGAAATTGCAGATCATGTAGGAGTTTCCACGGCGAGTGTCTCGATGATCCTGGCCGGCAAGAGTCTCGCGCGCTTCAGTGACGAGACGATCGACGCGGTCCA
>LVBF01000033.1 GCA_001604325.1 Spirochaetales bacterium Spiro_04 | reverse complement strand
GGTAGAGGCGCTTCTTCTGCACAAGGAGGCGGTCTTCGACGGTCTCTTTTGGTCGCATCGCCTCACGGCGACGCTCCTCCTCTTCCATGCGCCGTTGCCGCTCCTCTTCCGCCTTCAACTCCGTCTCCCGCTGCTTGCGGTTGACCTCCACCTGGCGCTCCTCCTCCTCCTTGAGACGGAGGTAACAGCGTCCGCAGAGGACGATGCCCCCACAGGCATGCAGGTCGTCGTAGTAGCTCTCCTGGCACTCGGGGCAGATGTAGAGGCGCTTGAGCCTCCCCTGCTCCACCAGTTTGCAGGCGACCATTCGATGGCCGACGACGCTTTCCGTCTCCTCCTTCTTGGAGAAGAGGCGTTCATACCAACGCCTGGGTCGCTCCTCTTTCGGCTTCTGTTCCATCTCGGCGCCCAGACGGACGATCCGTTCGCTGAGCCCCCGGTCCTGGGTGATCAGCAGCAGGTCCATCGCAGAGCCGACGTGGGCAAAGAGGCGTACCAGGTGATCGTCGGCGATGCCGATGCTGCCGGTATCACCGATCCGGACCACCCCTTTTCGGGCAAGGAAGCGAAGCAGGTCGGGCCTGATGGTCGCCCGGATGCGCACCTCGCGGTCCTTCTCCGGGTTGTTCTTCAGCCCGTGCAGCTCTTCAAGCGTCTTCTCCAAGACGATGAGTTTTTTCTTGCGCCGCTTGATGATCGCCATCGCGTCGTTGACGAAGTAGAGAAACCAGTCCTTTTGAAGGATCGGGGCAGTGTCGACATAAATTTCATCGAAGGAGCGCAGCTGTTCATCCAACGCCTCCTCATACCCCTCTTCCGTATTGACATAGCGGCTGCGGTCACCGACCTTGCAGGCGATGACCTCGCGATAGAGCTCCAGCTCCTCCTCATTGACCGGCAGATCCGGGTTGATGCCCACACTGCGCAGTGTCGTGGCGATGCGGTCTGCCCCGAGCTTGAATTCCGAGGCCAACAGGCTCGTCACCTCGGTCTTCGGCTTTGGCTTGGGAGCATTTCCTCTGCCCTTCATCTTGCCCATATGCAATAGTCTATCATTATTTTTCAGCCTTGGCTTGGATAATCGCAATCGCCTCATCCAGCGTCAGCGCCTTCGCTGCCTCGAGGTTGCTCTTGTACTCGGCGGGAAGGCCCACATTCTTCTTGCCGACCTTCAGATAGAGGCCGTAGCGTCCATCGGCGAGGGCGATGGTCTCCCCTTCCCAGCTGCCGATCTCCTTGACGAGCGCAGCACTTTTTGAGCGGCCTTTTCCCCCCTTGGCAGGGACTTCTTGGGCGAGGAGCTGCAACGCCTCCTCGAGGGTGATGGAAAAGACATTCTCATCGTGGGTACTGCGCGCAAGCTTACGCGTCTTCTTCCCACTGGCGATATAGGGGCCATACTTCCCCTTGTTGGCGATGACCTCGACCCCCTCATCATCGACTCCCAGGACCCGGGGGAGGCTGAGGTAGCGCCGGGCGATCTCAAGATCCTCCATCTTCTCCGCTTCCGTGACCCACTTGGGCACCGAGGCGCGCTTGGCGTCCTTGCCCGTTCCCTCCTGCCAGTACGGTCCGAAGCGCCCCACCAACAGCTGTACATCGTCGCCATTCCTGGCTCCTGTGCCCAACACCTTCGGCTCGTGGCGCTGCTTTCCTTCGGCGATGAGGGCCTTGATGTCCTCGTCGGTGACGTTGCCCGGGATCCAGGTGGGCGGCAGCGAGATCAACTCCTGCTCCTTGCCCACCACATAGGGGCCGTAGGGACCGATCATGATGGGGTTCTCGTCGCTGACCTTGCAGAGTTTCAGCGTCTTGGAGGCGACCTTGTTGTCCTCTTTGAGTTGCAGCTCGTTCTGCTCCTTCAGCCCCGATTCACCGAAGTAGAACGCATTGAGGAACGCCACCTTATCGAGCGTTCCCTCGGCGATCTTGTCCAACCCATCCTCCATCATCGAAGTAAAATCGTAGTCGATGAACTGGGAGAAGTGCGTCTCCAGGAACTGGCAGACCCCGAAGCCCATGAACGTGGGCGCGAGGGCGCTCCCCTCTTTGACGGCATACTTGCGGTCAAGGAGCGTCTTGATGATCGTGGCGTAGGTGGAGGGTCTGCCGATCCCCCGCTTCTCCAGCTCCCGCACCAGGGAAGCCTCGGTAAAGCGCGCCGGACTCTTGGTGCGGTGCTCCAGGGCGGCAAGGGAGACCAACGGACAGGACTCACCCACCGTCATCGGCGGCAACAGGCTCTCCATGTCATCGAGGACAGCCTCAGGATCATCGGAGAGCTCGACATAGGCACGGATGAAGCCGGCAAAGACGATTTCGGTTCCGGTTGCGGTGAATTCGCTGCTTCCCGCCTTCAAACGGACGGTGGTGGTCGCCTTCTGGGCGTCCGCCATCTGGCTCGCCAATGTGCGCTTGTAGATCAAATCGTAGAGGGCGAGCTCCCGGCCCACCAGTCGCGTCTCCTCGGGCTTCAAGAAGTGGTCGCCCGCCGGCCTGATGGCCTCGTGCGCCTCCTGGGCGCTGGCGCTGCGGGCGGCGAAGTAGCGTGGCTTCTCGCTGAGGTATTTTTCTCCGTACAGCGCCTCCACTTGATTTCGCGCGGCCCGGGTCCCCTCTTGGCTCAGCGAGGGGCTGTCGGTACGCATATAGGTGATGAAGCCGTTCTCATAGAGCTTCTGGGCGATCCTCATCGTCTCGGCGGCGCTGATGCGCAGCTTCTTGATGGCATCCTGCTGCAATGTACTGGTAGTGAACGGAATACTCGGGCGCGTGACGAACGGCTTGCGTTGGATATCCTCCACCACAAACGGCTCACCCTCCACCTCCTTGACGATCGCCTCGGCTTGCTCCGCGGTGAGCAAGAGGGTCTTCTCCTTCCCCTTGTAGGCGCCGGTGACGGGGTCGAAGTCCTTGCTGGTGGCGAGCGTTTGCCCCTGGTAGGCGGTCAGCCGCGCCTCGAATCGCTCTTTGGAAGAGCTCTCCAAGAGCGCCTTCGCATCCCAGTAGACCGACTCGGAGAAGAGGAGCCGCTGCCGTTCGCGGTCGACGATCAGGCGCAGTCCCACCGACTGCACCCGCCCGGCCGAGAGCTTCTTGTTGGAGAGTTTGCGCCAGAGCGTCGGGCTGAGGGTATAGCCGTAGAGGCGATCGACGATCCGCCTCCCCTCCTGGGCATGGACGAGGTTCTCATCAAGCGGTCGCCCGGTGGTGAGGGCCCGGGTGATGGCGCTCTTGGTGATCTCATGGAAGACCATCCGCTGGTACGGGACCTTGGGCTTGAGCACCTCGACCAGGTGCCAGGAGATCGACTCCCCCTCACGGTCCTCATCGGTTGCCAGGAGGAGGCGATCGGCTTTCTTCAAGTCGGCCTTCATCTCCCGGATCAGGCTCTCACGGCCGTTGACCACCTGATACTCGACAGAAAAATCCTTCTCCGGGTCGATGGCCATCCGGTCCTCTGGAAGGTCGCGGATATGCCCTTTGCTGGCAACCACCGTGCAGTTCTTGGGGAGGAATTTCTTGATCGTCTTGGCTTTGGTAGGCGACTCGACGATGATCAGTATGTGTTCATCAGACATGCATAATACTCCTACGTATCTATAGTCATACAATCACTGAGACCATAGAGAACGACCTCCCTCTGTGCAAAACTCGCATACCGGGAACAACGATGCAACCGGCACGCCTCTCGGGCATGCACCTGGAGGTCACCATGGACAATACTCTAATAAACATTGGCATCGATGTCCACACGGGCTTCTCAAGACACCGTGCCTCGGCTGTACACGTATACTGGCGCCTTCATCTTTTGTCAACGGATGCCTCTGGTGATGATCACACCATCACGGCCTTGAACACCCCGCCAGAGCCGGGATCCGGGCAGCGGAAGAGGCTCAATGAAGCGACACCACTTGCGGTGGTGGTGAAGTGCAACTCTTTCCTTCCTTCTTCGGTGAGATGGAAGAGGTAGGTGGAGCGGGTGACAACCTCGATGCCGCTGGCCCGGCTGCGGACCTCGATGACACAGGAATTCGCCGTTGAGGAGGTTGATACAACGTTCCACCAGATCGGCTTGATCGACGTCGTATTGAAGAACTGCGTGTTGTTTCGATAGGCATGCTGAGATTCATCATCACCTTCAAACGCGATCTGCTGACCGATCATATCCTGACTGACCAAGGGGAAGATGGTACGCCACCGGTCATACAGTCCTTCTATCCGATATGCCCCGTCTACATAGGTCACGCGGTAGTCCAACTGCATGGATTTGCCTTTGTTGGTGTGCTTGGTCCGATTCACCCACTGATATCGGCCTTCCCACCCTCCGGTCCTCGCCGATCCAGCAGCATAATCCAGCTCTATGTCCCCCGCCTTGCGGGCAACGATGAGCACATCGTACTCATGGTGGCTCTCCAACGGCTCATCATTGGAGCCGATCACAGCCTGATGACCGTCACGAACACGGGCCATCGGAACACGGTCGAGGTAGACATCGTAGTAGTCAGATCCGCCCACCGCGGTCCACTCCAACCGAAGCTGCATGGGGTACGAGACACTATGCACAATCTCCATCCCTGATGAGAAGAGAGGAGTGGTCAAATAGAGAAGGAGAATCGCCGCGAGCAACCGCTTCATACCCCCAATGTACCATAGAAAACACGGGCGGTATATCGAGTTTTTCCCTCTACACAGCCATCGGTCGAGGAGTAGATTCCCCCACCTGGCCGTATCGACAAGGGATGCTCCACCCGAGAGTTGTGGTGCAATCGAGCGGTCTGCGGCACGCCGGGGATTTACCAAAAACACCAAAATATTGACCAACCGCCTTTCTTTTCCTTGAGCAGATGGGGAAAATCCCGTACAGTGGCGATAAAGGAATATCGAGTGAAACACATCATGCGATCATTGGCCCTGTTGGCGATCACGGTCATCTTGGCAAGCTGTACCGTCACCCAACAGTTGAGCTTCAGAGCGAGTTCGGACAACCAAGCATCCTTCGACTTCAGCGCGGAGGACTTTTTCATAGCGGTGCTGGAGGATTTCAGTGACTTCATTCCCTCAAGCGAGGAGCAGCCGTTGATGGACAAGGCCATCGAGGACTTCAAGATCTCCTTGATACGAAGCCCCTCGACAAGCCACGTTGCGTTGCAGAAGCAGGGCGAAAACGCCTGGTCGGGCTCTCTTGGCTTCAACGACCTCAAGCGCCTCCTCAGCGACCTCGGGGCGGGAGCCAATCAGAGCCTGATCTCCCTCACCTCCGATACCCTTACCTTCCACCTCTCGATGGAGAACTACGAGCAGCTGGTTCCCGTCATCCCGTTCTTGGCCGACCCCAACTTCGAGGCGTTCGGGCCGATGTACAACCAAGGCCTCTCTGAGGCCGACTACCTGGAGATGATCAGCTTCATGCTCGGCGATGAGGGGGTGCCTGCCATCGAGGGATCCACCATTACGCTGAAGATCGAGACCCCCAGACCGATCAAGAGTTTCAGCGGCGGCACCAAGACCGGAGAACGCTCCTATGAGTTCAGCTTCCCCTTGATCGACTTCCTCCTCTTGGCCAAGCCGATCACCTTCACTGTGAGCTGGTAGCTCAGACGTTGAACCGGAAGTGCATGATGTCCCCATCCTGCACCAGGTACTCCTTGCCCTCCAAGCGCAACTTCCCCGCTTCCTTCACCTTCAGCTCGCTGCCGAGGTGAAAGAGGTCGTCACTCTTGTAGACCTCGGCGCGGATGAACCCCCGCTCAAAGTCGGTGTGGATGATGCCGGCTGTCTGCGGGGCCTTCATCCCGGCCCTGAACGTCCATGCCCGGTCCTCGTCCGGACCGACGGTGAAGAAGGTGCGCATCCCCAATGTATGGTAGGCGCTCCTGATCAGTTGGTTGAGCCCGCTCTCAGAGAGGCCGACCGCCTCCAGGAATTCGCGCTTCTCCTCCTCACTCTCCAACGAACCGATCTCCGCCTCGATCTTGCCGCAGATGACGATCGCCTCAGCTCCCTCGGCCGCGGCGATCTCCTTCACGGTGCGCACATACGGATGCTCGACCGCGATGCTCTCTTCATCGACGTTGCAGACGTAGATGACCGGTTTGAGGGTGATGAGATGCAGATCCGAGACCAGGGCGCGCTCATCCTCATCGAGGCCGAGTGAACGGGCGGCCTTTCCCTCCTCAAGACCGGCCTTGAGGCGCTCCAGGAGCGGCAACACCTTTTGGGCCGATGCCTGCGCCTCCTTGCTCAAACGGGTGAGGCGGGTCTGTTTGGCCCAGCGATTGGTGACCGTCTCCAGGTCGGCGAGGGCCAACTCGATGTTGATGGTCTCGATGTCGCTCTCCGGATCGACCTTGGCCGAGACGTGCGTCACATCGTCATCATCGAAACAGCGCACCACGTGGGCGATGAGGCCGACCTCCCTGATCGAGGCGAGGAAGCGGTTTCCCAGCCCCTCCCCTCGGCTCGCCCCGGCCACCAGGCCGGCGATGTCGACAAACTCAAAGGTGGCGGGAATGACCTTCTTTGCAGGGATCAGGGAAGCGATCGTGTCAAGGCGCACATCGGGAACCGAGACGATGCCGACGTTCGCCTCGATCGTACAGAACGGATAGTTCGCCACCTCGGCTGGGGCGGCGGTGAGGGCAGAGAATATGGTGGACTTTCCCACGTTCGGCAGTCCTACGATGCCACAATTCAAACTCATTGGGTACCTCGCAACGTCGGCATCTCTCAGGCCGGCGCCGTGAGTGTACCACATATTGACTTGCATGGTAACCAGTCGTATCCTGTAGCGAATGGGTACCAAAACCACACGCATCCATGAGGTTGCCCCCGAAGCACCGCGGGCCCTGTTGTTGATCGTTTCATCCACATCAGACACCCAAAGCCAACAAGAACGGCGAGCCGAGGAGCTCGCCGCCTTGGTCGACACCATGGGCGTGATCGTCGATCAGATCGAATACGTCACCCTGCGCACGCCCAACAGCACCACCTTGATCGGCAGCGGAAAGGTCGCCGAGATCGGGGCGATCATCAGTGAGCGCACAGTCGACCTCGCGATCTTCGAGATTCCCCTCAGTCCCCGCATCCAGCGCAACCTCGAGCAGATCTGGGATTGTGCCGTCATCGACCGCGACGAGGTGATCCTCCAGATCTTCGCCGACCGCGCCCAGACCAAGGAAGCGGTCCTCCAGGTCGAGCTTGCCCGCCTTGAGTACTCATTGCCACGCCTGACTCGCAAGTGGACCCACCTCTCACGCCAACGGGGAGGCATGCGGGGAACCCGTGACGCCGGTGAGACCCAGCTTGAGATGGACCGGCGCCAGATCAGCGACAAGATCCTTCTTTTGAAGGGGCAGCTCGCCAAGGTCGTCACCCAACGTGCCGTACAGCGGAGCCAGCGCCTTGAATCCAGCATTCCCGTCGGCGCGATCGTCGGCTACACCAACAGCGGCAAGTCATCGCTCCTCAATGCCCTCACCGACGCCGGGGTCTTCGTCGAGGACAAGCTCTTCGCCACCCTCGACCCCACCACCCGGGCCGTCAAGCTTCCCGGAGGGGAGGAGATCCTGCTCAGCGACACCGTCGGCTTTGTCTCAAACCTCCCCCACACCCTTGTCGACGCATTCAAGAGCACCTTGGAGGAGGCCGTCTACGCCGACTTCCTCATCATCGTCTGCGATGCCTCCTCCCCCGATATGATCGCCAACTACACCACCACCGTCCAGGTCCTCGAAGAGCTGGGTGCGACCGACAAACCGGCCATCGTGCTGGCCAACAAGATCGACAAGATGGAGGACGACTTCGCCGTCTCCCGCCTCCGTTCGATGTACACCCCGGTCATCGAGAGCTCGATCGTCACACAGGAGGGCCTCGACCTCCTGGTGGATGAGATCGGCGAATTGCTCAGGCGCATCAGGCCGCTATCGACCTACCTCATCCCCAACGATCGCCATGACCTCGTCGCCCACATCCATCGCTGGGGACAGGTGCAGCAGATCGAGTACACCGAAGCGGGCATCTTCGTAAAGGCCCGCATCGATGGACGCTACCGAGGCCCGTTGGAACCTTTCCTGCAGTAAAAAAAGAGGGTGCCGAAGCACCCTTTTTTCCATTCGCCCTGACTCTTAGTTGAAGCGCCAGAGAACGGCGAGGTTTGCACCCCACACGAAATCCAGCTCGGGAAGAACCTGGAGACCGGGGGAGACGCGGAGGTAGAAGTCAAGCGGCACGTCCTTGTTGGGCATGCTGTACTTCAAGCCGACCGGCACGATGACCGAAACCGCCAGATCGCCATCTGTGGTAAACGGGACACCAAGGTATCCACCGACACCTCCGGTCACGTCGATGCGCACCTTGTTGATGGTGAAATTCGTCACCGTGTAGGATGCCGCTGCGTCGACGGAGAGGACCCCGTGGAGCAGGCCGTAGCCAACGTTTCCGACCAGATCGAAGTCCTTCATCTGATACTGCACGCCTGCACCCATGTTCGTCCCCAAGTTCACCCCGACTGCAAAAGAGTTCTTTGCCGAGACGGGAACGAGGATGAGGGTGATGACCACTACGGTCAGTAATACTTTTCTCATGTCTTTCCTTCCTATATAGGATACAATCCTATTGTGTGCTTTTTTTGTTTATACCATATTTCGTCGACCGTGCCTAGGGAGGGATAGCCAGATACAAGGGATTGAAGAGCACTCTATCGCTCTAGAGTTTTCCCGCAAAGCTCGGTACTATACACTTACGAAGGAAGTGTAAAGACATGAAGAGACAGCTGAGTGTACGAGCGTTGATTATCGGACTCTTGGGCTTGGTGGTCATCACGGCAAGCTCGATGTATGTCGCACTACGGATGGGCGCACTGCCCTGGCCGACGATCTTTGTCACCGTGCTGAGCATGGCGGCCCTCTCCAAGGCGAAGGGGTCCACGCTGCAGGAGATCAACGTCACCCACACCATCATGAGCAGTGGGGCGATGGTGGCCGGTGGTCTTGCCTTCACCCTCCCCGGCCTCTGGATGCTCGATCCTGACGCATCGATCCCCATCTCGAACCTCATCGTCCTCACCGTCGTCGGTGCGGTGCTCGGCACCCTCTTCTCCGCCCTCTTCCGCACCAAGCTCATCGAGGAGGAGGCGCTCCCCTACCCGATGGGCATCGCCAGCTACAACACCCTGCAAGCCGGGACCTCGGGAGGCAAGGGGGCGCGCACCCTCTTCTCCTCCATGGGGTTCAGTGTGGTATTCACCACGATACGGGACTACTTCGCTAAAATACCATCGCTGCTGACCCTGTGGGGAGGAAACGCCATCCTTCCCGCCTTCTCCATCTGGGTCAGCCCGATGGCCCTCGGCATCGGGGCCATCATCGGACCGCTCTTCGCCCTCCTCTGGTTCGGCGGGGCGATCTTCGGCTACTACATCCTCACCCCGCTGGGAATCCAGGGAGGACTCTTCGCCTCGATGGTCGAAGCTGACCTCTTTCGCCAGAACCTCGGCATAGGACTGATGATCGGCACCGGCCTCGGGGTCTTCTTCAAAGCCATCGCGTCCCGTCTCACCCGACAGAAGAAGCTCGAAGAGGGAACGCGCATCGCCTTCAACAAACGCAACGTCGGTGTCTTGGTCGTCATCGCCTTCGCCGTCCTCATGCTCTGCCTGGGCGCAGACCTCGGCCTGGTGGAAGCCATCGTCTTGATGGCGGGCATCTACGTGACGACCTATCTCAGTGGCATGCTCACCGGACAGACGGGGATCAATCCGATGGAGATCTTCGCCATCCTCGTGCTCTTGGCCATCCGCCTGATCTCCAAGCCCTCAATGGTCGCCTCCTTCTCCATCGCCGCGGTCGTCGCCGTCGCCTGCGGCCTCACCGGCGATGTGATGAACGACCTCAAGAGCGGCCACCTCTTGGGCACCGCCCCCCGCCAGCAGCTGCTCGGCGAAGGCATCGGAGGGGTCGTGGGGGCCGTACTCTCCGTCTTTGTCCTCCTGGTGATGCGGCGTGCCTTCGGGGGCTTCGGCACCGAGGCACTGCCCGCGCCCCAAGCGGCGGCCGTCAGTGCGATGGTCGGAGGCCTCGGCCACATCCCCGCCTTCCTCATCGGCCTCTTCGTCGGCTTGGTCCTCTACGTGGCCAACGTGCCGAGCGCCACGGTGGGACTGGGGGTGTACCTGCCGATCTACATCTCCTCCATCATGGGCTTGGGCTCCCTCTTGGCCATCCTCTCCAAGGCGATTTTCTCCTCCAAGACCACCGTCGACCGGGTCGGTGAGGAGACCGGCCTCATCGCCAGCGGCCTGCTCGGAGGAGAGGGAATCACCGGCGTGGTCATTGCCATCATCAGCATGCTCAGCTAGGATGGGAGCGATGAACACACCCCACTCCCTCTACGCCCTCTCCCTCGATGAGATTGTCCACGCGCTTGACCTCGAGAAGCGTTATCAAGCACGGCAGATCCAAGAGTGGCTGACCAAGGGCGTCACCGACTTTTCCCAGATGACCAACCTCTCCAAGGCCGATCGCGAGCGCTTCGCCTTCCGTATGGGCAACGCCTGCTCATCGAATGTCATCGAGAGACAGCACGACGCAAGCGGGGCGGCCAAGCTCGCCATCGCTCTGCACGACGGGGCCATCATCGAGGCGGTCCTCCTCACCGACGAGCGGGCGCGTGCCACCGCCTGCCTCTCCAGCCAGGTGGGCTGCGCCCAAGGGTGCACCTTCTGCAAGACCGCCACCATGGGCTTTGTGCGCAACCTCGAGGCGTTCGAGATCGTGGAGCAGTACATCCACCTCCAGCGTGAGAGCGCGGAGGCGATCACCCACCTCGTCTTCATGGGCATGGGCGAGCCGCTTGCCAACACCAGCGAGGTCATCAAGTCCATCGAGACCTTCCATGATCCCAACGGATTGAACATCTCGTTGAGGAGAATGACCGTCTCCACCTGCGGCTTGGCAGCAGGCATCGAGCGCCTCAATGCCGAGCGCGTCGCCGTCAAGCTCGCCGTCTCCTTGGTAACCGCCGACAATCGCCTCCGCTCACGCCTCATGCCGGTGAACAAGCGATACAACATCCATGAGCTCAAGGATGCCCTGATCGCCTTCCAACGGGTCAGCGGGAAGCGGATCACCATCGAATACTGCCTGCTGGGCGGGGTGAACACCGATGAAGTGAACGCGTATAAGCTCGCCGATTGGCTCGAAGGCCTCGATGCCCTGGTCAACCTCATCCCGTGGAATCCAGCAGAGGGGCTCCCCTACACCACCCCCAGCGAAGCGGAGATCGACCGCTTCGTCCGCCTCTTGGAGCGGCTCGGGATCCCCTACACCCGGCGCCGCAGTCGCGGCCAAGCTATCGACGGCGCCTGCGGCCAGTTGGCGGTCTCTCTGAACGACCTCGAGTACCACCTCCTCACCGACGACGACGAAGAATAAAAAACAGGGCCCGATTTTCAGTCGGACCCGTATCGGCTCGTGCTGTCGGGAAGATCACCCTACTCCAAGGTTGCGCGAATTCTGCGTACCCCGGCCGATGAGCTCTGCTCCTTGGCGATTTTGAAGTGCCCCAGAAGCCCGGTGTGGGTCACGTGTGGGCCACCGCACACCTCCTTGGAGAAGTCTCCGGCCGAGTAGACCTTCACCTGCTCATCGTAGCGTCCCTCGAAGAGGGCGATGGCGCCGGCCTCCCGCGCCTCCTTGAGCGTCATCGTCACACAGGTGACGGGCAGGTCACGCTTGATCTGCTCGTTGACGATGTCTTCCACCCTCTGTATCTCCTCACTCGTCATCGCGGCGGGATGGGTGAAGTCGAAGCGGAGACGATCGACGGTGATGTTCGATCCCTTCTGCCCCACGTGGTCACCGAGGACCATCCGGAGCGCTTGGTGCAGCAGGTGGGTGGCGGTGTGCAGGGCGGTGGTCCTCTCACTATGGTCGGCAAGGCCTCCCTTGAACTGCTGGCTCGCCCCACTGCGGCTGATCTCCTGGTGCTTCTCAAAAGCGGCATTGAAGCCCGCCTCATCGACGGTGAAGCCGTGTTCTCCAGCAAGCTCCGCCGTCAGCTCCAGCGGATAGCCATAGGTGTCGTAGAGCTTGAAGGCGGTCCGTCCGCTGATGATGCGGTCCTTGCCCTTGAGCAAGTTGGGCAGCATCTTCTCAAACTCCCGCTCCCCCTTGGCCAGCGTCTCGGAGAACTTCGCCTCTTCGCCCGCCAGCTCCTTGAGCACGAACTCCCGGTTCTGCAGAAGCTCGGGGTACGGTTTGCCGTACAGGTCGAAGACGATCGGGGCGAGGCGGCCGAGGAACGCTCCCTCGATGCCGAGCTTGTGCCCGTGGCGGACCGCTCTGCGGATCAAGCGGCGCAGGATATACCCCTGGCCGACGTTGGAGGGGGCCATCCCCCGCTGGTCGCCGAGGATGAAGACGCTGGTGCGCACATGGTCGGCGAGGATCCTGATGGAGGTATCGCTTCCCTCGTCATCCCCATAGCGCTTTGAGGAGAGGCGCTCGATCTCGGCGATGATCGGGGCGAAGACCTCGGTCTCGTAGACCGACTGCTTCCCCTGGAGGATGGCGGTGGTGCGCTCGATGCCCATGCCGGTATCGACGCACTTGCGGCTCATCTCCACATAGCTTCCATCAGCGTTCTTCTTGTAGCCCATGAAGACATCGTTCCAGATCTCGAAGTACTTGCCACAGGAGCAACCGGGGCGACAGTTGTCGCCGCAGGGGGGTCGACCGGTGTCGATGAACATCTCGGTGTCCGGGCCGCAGGGGCCGGTCTCACCGGCCGGTCCCCACCAGTTGTCCTCTCGTCCCAAAAAGTAAATCCGCTCCTCAGGGATGCCGACGCTCCTCCACATCTCGTAGGCTGTGTTGTCACGGGGCACCTCGTCGTCACCGGCGAAAACGGTGACCGAGAGCTCGTTGATGTCCAAGCCGAGGATCTCGGTGAGGAACTCGTAGCTGTATGTGATGGCCTCCTTCTTGAAGTAATCGCCGAGCGACCAGTTGCCGAGCATCTCGAAGAAGGTGAGGTGATGGGGATCCCCCACCGCCTCGATGTCACCGGTGCGGATGCACTTCTGGTAGTTGACCAGCCGCTTCCCCGCCGGATGGTCGGCGCCGAGGATATAGGGCACCAGGGGGTGCATGCCGGCGGTGGTGAAGAGGACGGTGGGATCGTTCTCGGGAATCAAGGAGGCGCCACTGATCTGGGTGTGCTCCTTCGATACGAAGAAGTCAATGAATTTTTGCCGTAATTCGTTGGCGGTAAGCTGTTTTTCCATAGTATGTGATAGTAGTATTAGCTTTTGGTGATGTCAAGGTGAGGCGCGCCCCGTGCTAGAAAAGATCGAGCTGCGCCAGCCTGCTCTCATCCTTTTTCACCTCGCTCTTCAGACCTGAGAGCCGCCTGGCCACCCGCCCCAGATCCTGGGCTCGTTTGACGACGGTCCCCTTCTCAAACTGCTTCGGCCAACTGAGGGCCGGGTCATCGAGGCTGTGGCGAAAGAGGATGATGGGCTTGCCGATCTCTCCTGCCCAGGTCGCTTGACGTACCGCGGTCCCACCATCGCGATCCTCCACCACCACCACGACCGAACTGATGGCGCTCATCAAGCGATTACGGAGCAAGAGGTGCACCTTCTCATTCTTCGCGGCAGGCCCGAAGCGGCTGACGACCAACCCCCGGCGGGCGATCTCCTGCTGCAGCTCCATATGGCTGAGCGGATAGCAGGCGTTGTGGGTGGTGGCGATGACGGCGATGGTGGGAGCACCCTCATTGAGCGCAGCGCGGTGGGCGGCGGCCTCGATGCCCCCGCTCAAGCCTCCCAGGACGACAAAGCCGGCCTTGATGAGCGACCTCGCACTCTTGGCGGCACATGCACGCCCCTCCACCGTGGGGGTTCTCGTCCCGATCAAACTAGCCATGGGGGAGGAGAGCAGCGCGGTGTCTCCTTGGGCATAGAGGTAGCGCGAGCGGTAGGAGCGGGTGGTGATGAGACGGGGCCAGTGTTCGCTCTCCGCGTCAAGGATGACGATGTTCTCATCCATCTCCTCATAGAACGGTCGCAGGGCGAGATAGGCATCACCGAGGAGGGAGGAGTCAAGGCCGAGGCGCTCAGCGTAGAACGCACTGTGGAGGAGCAGCGGGTCACTGGTGAGGCCCAACGCGTGAGCCTCATCGAAGAGAGGCCACGCCAAATCTTCGTCGGCCACTGCGAGCAACGTCTCCCAGTTCAACGCCTGGTGTTGTATGTCATTCATCAATCTCCCCCACCCGACTCTACCACAGAGCTTCAAACAGACGCAAGAAAGAGCTGGACGAGCCAGCTCTCTCTTACCAACGGACGGTGATCAGGGGGCGAGCAAGGCCGTCGCAATCTCCTTCAGTCCTGCAAACTGCTCCTCAGTGGGGTTCCAGAGAGACTTGACCTCCGGATCGACGACGGAGAAACCCGCCTTCTTCAAGAGCTCGCGCAGTTCGGTGTTGCCTTCACCGCTCCAGCCGTAGCAGCCGAAGACCGCGCCCCGCTTCTTCTTGAACTGCAGTTCAAAGAGGAAGTGCATCCACCCGGCGACCGAGGAGAGGATCGACTTGCCCACCGTCGGCGAGCCAACGGCGATGGCCTTGCTCCGGAAGACCTGGGTCATGATGTCGTTCTTGTCGGTCTGGGAGATGTTGAAGACCTTGACCACGGTATCGGGGCTCTGCTCCTGCACCTCGCTGGCAAGCCGGTGGGCGAGCGCCTTGGTCCCATCCCACATCGTGTCGTAGACGATGGTGATCTGGTCCTCCTGGTAGTCGTCGCACCAGGCGCTGTACTTCTCCACGATCTGCATCGGGTTGTCCCGCCAGATGACCCCATGGCTGGTCGCGATGATGTCGATGGGCAGGTTCAAGCCGATAATCTCCTTCAGCTTCGCCTTCACCAGCGGGGAGAAGGGGGCGAGGATGTTGGCGTAGTACTTGATGGCCTCCTCGTAGAGGGTGCACTGGTCGGCCTTGTCGTTGAAGAGCTCCTCGACGCCGTAGTGTTGGCCGAAGGCGTCATTGGAGAAGAGGATGTTGTCCCCACTCATGTACGTGGCCATGCTGTCCGGCCAGTGGAGCATCCGCATCTCGACGAAGAC
>LVBF01000215.1 GCA_001604325.1 Spirochaetales bacterium Spiro_04 | reverse complement strand
CAAGGCGGTGGTGCCCAGCGTGCCGATGAGCTTGGTGTAGAAAATCTGTCCGAGTGAGAGGGTGGTCCGTTCCAGGGCCACCGGGACGGCGAGGCGCAGCGCCGCACGGTGGAGGGAGCCTTCCCATCCGCTGCTTCGATATCCGCTCAATGTGATGAGCCCACTCCCTTTGAAGATGATGAACAAGAGAGAGATCGCGGTGATGGTGCAGGCCAGCGTGGTGGCCATCGCGGCTCCTTTGACACCGAGGCCCAGACCGGGCAGCGTGATGCCTCCCACCGTCAGGCCCTCGAAGATGAAGAGGGTGTTGAAGATGATGTTGAGGATGTTGTTCATGGCGTTGAGGAAGAGCGGTGTCTTGGTGTCCCCACTGAGGCGCAGGTGTGAGGAGATGAGGATCATCAGGGTGTTGGGCAGGTAGCCGATGGCGATCCAGTGGTAGTAATCCTGTGCCTGGGCGATGACCGCTGCATCGGAGGCGATCCACGGGGGAAGGATCCGCGCAACCTGCAAAAAGAGTGCGGTGAGCACCAGGGAGAAGGGGAGGGCGGTGATGAGGCTCTGGGCGACGATGGTGCGGGCCCTCTCGTGTTGGCCGCCGCCGAGTGAGCGGGCCATGAGCACGCCGTAGCCGATGGCGAAGGCGTTCATCCACCCGTTGACGAGCCAAATGGTCGAGGTCGGCACGGAGACCGAGGCGGTGGCGCTCGCCCCGAGCGAGCCGACCATGGCGCTGTCGACGAAGGTGACCATCACTTGGAGCAGTTGCTCGGCGATCGTTGGCCAGGCGAGGGTAATGATGACCGCCCACGGGGGGCGGTTTTGATCGAGAAGATTGGCGTGTTGCCGGCGCGCTTTCATCTCCACCCTCCCCATCGGAGCGGGTGGAGAATCTGAGACTCAGAGGGCAACACTTTGGGCGAGGGTGATGGCGCTGGTGATGACGATGTCATCGACCGAGCACCCACGGCTGAGGTCACTGACCGGCTTGGCGAAGCCCTGAAGGATCGGGCCATACGCCTCGGCGCCGGCCAGGCGCTGCACGAGCTTGTAGCCGATGTTGCCGCTCTGCAGGTCAGGGAAGACCAGGGTGTTGGCAGATCCTGCCACCGCACTGCCGGGCGCCTTGCTGGCGGCGACGCTCTCCACGATGGCGGCATCGAGCTGCAACTCTCCGTCGATGGCGAGGGAGGGGTCCTTCTCCTTGACCAGGGCAGTGGCCTCGACGACCTTGTCGACGAGCTCACCTTTGGCCGAGCCCTTGGTGGAGTAGGAGAGCATGGCGACCTTCGGCTCGACGCCGAGGAAGGTGCGGCAGGAGTCGGCGCTGACCAAGGCGATCTCGGCAAGCTGGTCGACGGTGGGGTTGGGAATGGTGGCGCAGTCACTGAAGATGAAGGAGCCGGACGCCCCGTACTGACTCTTGTCGGTGGCCATGACGAAGCAGGAGGAGGCGCTCTTGATGCCCGGCTTGGTCTTGATGATGGTGAAGGCGGCGACCAGGACGGCGGCGGTGGTGTTCAACGCACCGGCGACCATCGCGGCGGCATCGTCCAGGCGGACCATCATGGCGGCCCAACGCAGCGGGTCGATGATCGCCTCGTTGGCTTCCTCTTCACTCATACCCTTGTGTTTGCGCAGCTGGTAGTACTCCTGGGCGTAGCGGGAGCGCGATGGGCTCTCACTGGGATTGACGATGGAGATTCCTTCAAGGGAGACACTGAGCTTCTTCGCGGCGCTCTTCACCTCATCTTCGCCTCCGATGAGGATGACACTCTTGGCCAGTGCTTCATCGACGATAATCCGCGCGGCCCGGATGGTCCGCTCCTCACACCCCTCCGGTAGGACGAGGGTCTTGCCGGCCTCTTTGGCCTTAGCCTTCATAGCTTGTGCAAACGTCATCTCTAGCTCCTTGACAGCGTTGTTTGGTATGGGCCCATCGTAGCACGAAGCGTCATCTTGGGAAAGGAGTCTGTCATTGAAGGGGGGCTCTGTGGTATGGTCAGGTATGCGCTTCAAGCATCTCCTCTTTGTGATGGTCATCATCCTCGCCCTCTCCTCCTCGCTCTTCGGTGGGCTCTTCGAGGAGATCAGGGCAGCAAACGGCATGAGCGTTGAAGAGATGGGAGGCCTGATGTCCATCGGCCAGGTCGGCAGCCTTGTCTCCTTTCTCCTCATGCCGCTCGTCAGCCGCGTTCTCCCTCCCCACGTGATGCTGGTGGTGGGGCTCCTCGGTTCCTCGATTGCGCTTTTCGGCATGGGCCTCAGCAGGAGGCGCATCATGTTCTCCCTCTTCTTCCTTGCCAGCTCCTTCTCCGGCTACCTCTATTCGATCAGCAACCCGGTGTTGATGGTCGCCTCCGACCCCTCCC
>LVBF01000032.1 GCA_001604325.1 Spirochaetales bacterium Spiro_04 | reverse complement strand
TTCATCGAGCGCGAGAGAGTCTTACGAGCGATCGATGAGCGTTTGCAGCTCCCGGATCAACAACAACGCGTCGATCGGAGAGGAGTGTTCAACGGAGAAGGAGGAGAGCCTCTGCAGCGCTTCCTCTTGCCCTTCGTTCATCGAAGGACCATCGAATTCATCAAAGCCCGCTTGGGTGAAGAGGTCGCCCTGGCGGCTGCCGAGATCGTACTCGGCGAAGTGTTGCTTCTGGAATTTCCGTGCTGTCTGCAACACCTCCCGTTTGATGCCCGCCATCCGGGCGACGTTGAGACCGTAGGAGGAGTTTGCGATTCCCTCGATGAGCCGCTTGAGGAAGCGGATCCTCCCCCCGCTCTCGCTCACCTCGAGGGTCAAGAGCTGTACGCCGCTCGTGTCGGTCTGGGCCAGCTCGTGGTAGTGGGTGGCGAAGAGGGTCTTGCTGCCCACGGCGATGAGGGCCTGCATCACCGCATAGGCGATGGCCAGCCCGTCCTGGGTGCTGGTGCCACGGCCGAGCTCGTCGACGATGACCAGCGAGCGGCGATGGGCCGTGTTGAGGATGTGGGCCGCCTCCTGCATCTCCACCAGGAAGGTCGATTCTCCCCGCGCCAGGTTGTCCGCCGACCCTACGCGGCAGTAGAGGCGGTCGACGATGCCGAGCGTCGCCTCCTTGGCCGGCACCCAGCTTCCCATCTGGGCGAGGATGACGATGAGGGCGTTTTGGCGCAGATAGGTGGATTTTCCGGCCATATTCGGGCCGGTGATGAGGCAGAAGCGTTCTCCACCGGGGTGGATGGAGAGGTCGTTCGCAACGAATTGGCCGACGCCCAGATGTTGCTCCACCACCGCATGGCGCCCCTCCTTGATGATGATCTGGTCCTCATCGGTGAAGGTCGGACAACAGTAGGAGTGCTCGATGGCGCACCACCCCATCGAAGCGAGGGCATCGAGGTCGCTGAGGAAGGAGCTGACGTGGGCGAGGAGGTGATGCGCGCTTCGCGCCCGCTCAACGAGCTCATCATAGACCTCCCGCTCCCGCTCCTCCGCCTCCCCCGCGCTCTCCAGGATTCGCTCTTCGAGGGCGATGAGCTCATCGCTGGTGTAGCGTTCGGCGTTGACCAAGGTCTGCTTGCGGTAGAACGTGGCGGGCATCTTGGAGGCCTGGGTTTTGGAGACTTCGAGGAAGTGGCCGTGGATCTTGTTGCTGGAGAGCTTGATGGTCGTGATGCCCGTCTCCTCCTTGACCGCTTCCAGGTAGTGCGCCAACAGCTCCTTGCCGCCTCTCTTCAAGGCCCGTTTCTCATCCAAACTGCCGTCATAGCCGTCGAGGATCACCCTCCCCTCCTCGAAGGGACCTTGGAGGCGATCATCGATGGCGCGGTCTATGGTCTGGGAGAGGGAGACGAGGGTCATCAACTGATCCTCTGTGATGGATGGGTCGAGCAGTGCACTGTAGCGTGCCTCCATGATGGAGAAGAACGCCTTGACCGTGATGCTGATACCCACCAGATCCTTGGGCAGGTGCCGGCCCATGCTGATGCGGCTCGAGAGGCGCTCAAGGTCGAGCGTCTCCTTGAGGTGGGTGCGGACCCGGTTCAGCTCCGCCTTGTCGCTCACGAAGAGGGAGACCCACTTCTGGCGGGCAAGGATTTGCTCCAGGTCGGTGAGCGGGCTCGCCATCCACCGCTTGAGCTTGCGCGAGCCCATGCTGGTGCGGCTCCGGTCGATGGCGGAGAAAAGGGAGAAGCGCGCCGATCCATCCACCTGGTTGGAGAAGAGCTCGAGGCTGCGCCGGCTCGCCTCGTCGATCCTCAGGTACCGGTCCTCATCGACGAGGGTGTAGCCGTCGAGGTGGGAGAGACTGGTGCGCGCCGTCTCGCCCAGGTACCAGATCAAGGCACCGCCGGCTGCAATGACCTCCTCATCGCCTGAGAGGCCGTACCCCTTGAGCGTGGTGGTCCCCATGTGGGCGGCAAGTCGTTCCCTGCCCTCCTTTCGATCAAAGTGCCAGGAGGGGAGCTTGGTGACCATGGAGGGGGAAGCATCCACGATCTCCTTGAAGCGGGTGTCGGCGAAGTACTCATCCTCGTTGACGAGGATCTCGGTGGGCCGGATCTCCTCGATGAGGGCGGCCAGTGCGAGATAGCGGCTGTCGCGCTCGATGGAGCGGAGGAAGAACTGGGCGCTGGAGAGATCACTGTAGGCGGTGGCGATCTCCTCCTTTGCCAACGAAATGGCGAGGATGAAGGAGTCGCTTCGGCTGTCCAGGTAGTCGTCCTCGACGACGGTGGCCGGCGTGATGACCTGCACCACCTCCCGCTTGGCCAATCCCTTGCCCCCTTCGCTCAGTTCGGTCTGCTCACAGATGGCGATCTTCTTGCCCTCGTCGAGCAGGCGCTTGATGTAGCTTCTCGCCGCATGGTAGGGGATCCCGCACATGGGGGTGTTGTTGCGCTTGGTCAGCGTGAGGTTGAGCAGGGCGCTCACCGTGATGGCGTCCTCCTCGAACATCTCATAGAAGTCGCCGAGGCGGAAGAAGAGGATCGAATCGGTGTGCTGCTCCTTGATCTGACGGTACTGGACCATCATCGGAGTGGGCTCGCTCCTCTGATCCATGATCAATACAGCGTCGTCGTGATGGCCAGCACGAGGCTGAGGCCACTGGTGTCACCCTTGCCCTTGAAGAAGTTGCCCCCTATCCAAGAGAAGGTATTGTCCATATAGCTTGCGGCCTTGACCAGGTAGAGGCCCAGTGGGAAGCCCGGGACCTTCAGCTTTATGCCCGCCCCGGCGCTGAAGTACCACGCCAGGTCGCCGAAGCCGACCTTCTTGAGATCAGCGCTTACCCCGGTGGCACTTGCGTAGACCTCGGCGGAGAGCACGTTCTGGGCAAGCGGCCAGCTGATGGAGAGCTGGGTGTCCCACAAGAACGACTGGTCGAAGACGACGCTCTTTATGCCGCGGCCCATGTTCATGCCGTCGATGTAGAGCATCTCATAGCGCGTAGCCCCCATCTTCGCGTCGTGCCATTTCAACTCTCCGGTGTCGGCGTTCCGATAGAACTGCGGCAGCATCGCGCTGACGGTGGTGGTCGCCCCGAACACGACGTTGGCGGGTTTCTCACTCAAGGTGTACGACCAGAGGGTCATGTAGGCGCTCGCGCTCGTCGAGGAGCGGATGTAGTTGGAGAGGCCGAAGAGGAAGCCACCGGCGTAGGTGAAGTTCTGGCTGAGGTAGTAGCCGCGACTGGTGTTCTCGATGAGGTCGCGCCCATCCCAGCTGAAGGAGAGGGAGAGGCGGTTGGAGAACTGCCACCGTTGGTGGTAGCGCCAGATCAGCCTCTCGTACGGGTCGTAGATCTTGTCATCGTAATTGGCGTAGTTCAAGCCGATGCTGAGCCCACCCCCGATGGTCAGGGAACCGGGGACGAACATGAAGGTATAGCCGGTGCTGTACCCGAGCGTGATGCTGTAGTAATCGTACTGCATCAAGTGCTGGCTCTCCGGAGAGGCTTGGCCGGCTGCCTCGTAGCTGGCAGAAGAGAGGTAGCCGAGCGGGTATGCATCCTCATCACCGTGACCGGTGTAGTAGGCGCTGCCTACCCCCCGCTGCAACGCGTTGCTCTTCTGGCTCCGCTCGAAGCTGAAGGAGAGACCGTTGGACCATCGGCGGTCGCCGAACCATCCGTCGCTGAAGGAGAGGGAGACGTTCTGGGTATCGGGGCTGAGGTTGGTGGAGATGGCCAAGTCCCGTCCAGTCCCGCCGAGGTTCTTGTCAGACCACTGCAAGAAGCCGCTGACGGGGAAGCCATCGACGTTGCCGCCGAAGGTCGCGCCGAACTGGATGTCCATCTGGTTGCCCTCGGTGACAGTGAAGATCGGGATGACCGTTCCCTCCTCCGTGCCGCTGATGATGTCGAACTGGACATCGGTGACGATGAGGGTGTTGTAGATGTTCTGGGCGCTGCGGATGAGCTTCTCCTTGCTGAAGACATCCCCGACACCGAAGACCAGCTCGCGTTCAAAGACGTACGCCTTGGTCTTGGTCAGCCCCTCGATCTGGATCTTCTCGATGATGGCCTGCTGGTTCTCCTGGACGATGAGGCGGTAGGCGATGGTATGGGTATCCGGGTCGCGGATCTCCTCGGTGTTGATCAGGTTGAAGATGTAGCCGTTGTTCCAGTAGAGGTCGGTGACCTGGGTCATCTCATTCTGTACCCGGCTCAGATCGAGGGGAGATCCCTCCTTCATCGTCACCAGGCTGGCGAACTGCTCGTCGCTGAAGACCGTGTTCCCCACCACCGAGATACCGCCGAAGAACCACGCCTCCCCTTCGTCCACGACGTAGGTCACGCTGATGCGTTCATACTTCTCGTCCTCACCACTGATATCCGCGCTCCGCACCTCGGTCACCACCGCATCGACATACCCCTTGCTCTGGTAGTAGGCGATGATCTTCTCCTTGTCGCTCTCGATGGTGACGGGGTTGTAGTAGCCGCTGTTGAAGTAGCCGACCGGCTTGGAGGTGAGCTGCTTGGCCAAGACCTCCCGGCTCACATGGTCGTTGCCTTCGAAATTGATCTCTCCGATTCTCTTCTGCCTCCCCTCATCGATGGTGAAGGAGAGGAGGGCCAGGAGGGCATCCTCGTCGACGATGCTCTCGCTCTCGATGGTCGCATCGGCATACCCCTTCTCCCGGTAGAGGGCGAGCACCCGCTCCTTGGAGAGGGCGATGACCTGTTCGTCGAGGAAGGTCCCCTCCTTGGAGAGGAGGGCCCCGTCGATGTCCTTTGTCTTGATGCCGCTGTTGCCTTCGATCGTCACGCCCGTGATGTACGGCTTCTCATAGAAGGTGAAATCGATGGCCAGCTCGTTGTCCCCCTCGCCGGTCCGATTGGCGTCGGCGAGGAAGTAGAGGAAGCTGTCCAGGTCGTAGAGCTTCGATTGCAGCTCATCGAAGAGCGCATCGGTGAACGGTTTGCCCAGATACCCGTATTGGAGGTCGAGGATCGTGCTCTCCTTGACATGGACCAGGTTGTGGTTGGTGAACTGTGCTATGCGTTTCCCATAGTACCACGGCTCGTTGTCACTCCCACTGAGCAAGGCGAGCGACATGGTGAGTAAGACGATGATGGACAGGAACAAGCGCCGCGACTCTCTTCTCATGATAATTCCCCTTCTGCACCGTTAACGAAGCACGATTCGTTTGGTTACACTAAAGCCCATGGTATCCAAAATATTTGTGAAGGACAACTCGCTCGGCTGGGTGAAGAACGAGATGGTCGCGAGCGGATTCTCCCAATCAAGCGAGAGCTCCAGGTCGATGGAGAGGTCCGGGGAGAGGAAGGATGAGCCTACCTTGGAGCGCTCCATGGCACTGAGGTGGACCAACGCCTGGAGGAAGAAGTTGGTCCCGATGTACTTGCCCATGAAGATCGAGGTGTTGTGCAGGTAGCGGGCGATCGGGGAGAGCGTGCCCATGACCCCGGTGACCGGCAGGGCATCAAAGAGGATGTTCTGCACGATGTTGCTGCGGATGGAGAACATGTCGAGGCCGAGCGAGATGCGGATGGTCTCGGTCAACTGGGCAGTCTGCGACAGCTCCAGGAGCCCGAGCCGTTCAGCGACATCGGTGGCCGCGGCGGCGAGGCTCGCCACACTGTACAGCCCGATCTCCCCGTAGGCGCCGGTGGGCAGGATCGACTGGCCGAGGATCTCCATGATCTCGTTGACCTCCTTGGTCGGGATCGACTCAAAGTATGGGTTCAAGGAGGTGAGCGTCGAATCGCGCAGCACGAGGAAGATATCGACGCGGTTGCCCACGCTGTCGAAGTCGGTGACCTTCGCCCGGAGGTTGATCCGTGGGATGACGGCACTGCTCCCGCTGATGGCGTCCGTGTGGAGGACCATCGAGCCCTCGGTGATGAAGAAGTTCTTCTGGAAGTAGTAGATCTCACCGCTTCTGAAGGCGAAAGTCCCGTCCACCTCGAACTCGTCGGTGAGGTGGTCGTAGGTGAAGCTGAACGACTGGTTCTCCGTCAATGTCGCGCTGATGATTGGGTTTGGGCTGTTGGGATAGAAGAATTTCACCCCCTTGCCGGTCTTCACATTGAAACTCGTCGATGTCACATAGGCAGGCTCATACCAGTAGGGCAACCCTTTGATGCCCATCGTCATGCTCATGTCGCTGATGGTCACGTCCCCATCGAGCCAGGTTTCGAAGCCGATGCCGAAGAGGTTGAAGGTCCCCTGCGCATAGCCCTGGATGTCCACCTCTTGCCCAGCCATCGGAATCCAGAGGAAGACCGGGTGGTCCACATCGTCGGCATGGATCTCGTAATTGAGTAGGCTGAGGCCATCGAAGTGCGCCGAAAGGTTGCCGAAGCCGTGGACGGTCTGGCCCGTCTTGGCGTTGGTGGAGAAGAAGGGGACCCGACCGGTGGTCGCCCGGTTGCCATCGATCGTCACGCTGACGCCCTTCATGTTGATCTGGTCGTCGGGCAACCAGAAGACGAACATCTCAGTGGCATTGACGAAGAGCTGGCCGTATGGCCTGATGGCATCCTTGGTGCCGCCGAGGGTGATCTCCCCTTCCCCATAGCCGCTTTTGAAGAGGAAGATCGGCTTGAGGAAAGTACGGTTGAGCATCACGAGCGGCAGGCGGATGTTGGTGGCCACCACGCCGAAATCTTTGGCGGAGAGGCTCCCATATGCGTTGATCCCGATGCCGAACTCAGGATCGGCGGAGAGGGTGAAGTGCCCGCTCTTCGTATCATAGGAGAAGGTGAGCAACTCACTCTCACCGCTGAGCGCCCCATCTTTCCACCTCAGGTGGTAGAGACCGTCGGCGATGCCGCCTTCGCCCAAGAGCAGCACATCAGTGATGGAAAGCGTTGCGGCCAGCTCCTCGCCCAAAAGAAGGCCTCCCTTCTTGACCAGGTCGAAGAGGGTCTCGGTTTGGGGCAATTGGAGAGCCGCGGTCACCTTGAGGTGGGAGCGTTGATCGATGTAGGAGAGGTGGCGCACATGCTCGGCGATGAGGGCGGCGCTGATGGCCCCCGAATCGAAGCGCAACTTCTCACCGTCTACGGTGAACTCCCCGGCGCGGAAGGCGGTATCGAAGAGCTCAAGGTGGCTCTCATCGGCGGTGAAGCGCGTTGAGAAGGAGGCGGTGTCGTTTTGGTAGGAGAGCGAGCCATCATAGCTCAAGAGCGTGGTGAAATCAGTGGCACCCACCAAGGAGAGGGAGAGGGATGCGTCGTCAGCGGTATTCATCAGGCGACCGAGCGGCAAATTTTTGATGGAGGCGGCCATCTCCAATCTCCGCTCATCACCGATGAGGGAGAGGGAGAGGAGGTCGTCGATCTGCAAAGCCACCTCGTATGGGGCCACAAACCCCGATGCCTTGAGTCGGGCGAGATCGAAACCCCGGTAGAAGAACGATCCGGTGGAACGTGTCCCTTCAACACCGATGGTGAAGGTGGGGATCAGGATCTCGGCGCTGGAGGCGCTGAACGGGGCGGTGAGGCTATAGCGTCTCCCCTTGATGGTGACGCTGTCCAGGGCAAAGTCGCTGCTGCGGGCCGACCAATCGAAGAGGTTGGCATAGCGGGCCTCGAGCGTCCCGCTGAAGCTGGTGCTGGTCCCGGGGACGAGGAAGCGGTCGGCCTGCATGACAAGCCGTTGCGGCGGGGCCAAGGAGGCGTGCAAGAGAAGCCGCTCTTCTTGGACCACGGAGAGTTCTAGGGTGTCGGTGGCCAGGTCGAAGGTGAACGGCACAGCATCGTCCAACATTGTGAGGAGTCCCTGGCCCGTCAGCGAATTGGTCGTCTGTTTGCCGACCAGCCCATCAACGGTGATGATCGGCTCGATGGCCGTCACCAGGGAGAACTCATAGCTGGAAGGAGGACGATCGACCATCGTGGCATGGGCCAAGAGCTGTCCATCATCGGTGCGGGAAAGGGAGAGCTCTCCGCGCGGCAGCCAGTGACCGACCTCGGTCTCCCCGCTGAAGGCGAGGCGGTAGCCGCTGGTGGCAAGCGTCATCGGCGAGACCGTGAGCCGGTCACCATCGAGGGTGCCGGTGAACGTGAAGCCGGCGTCCAGGTCAAAGTTTCCGACATGCGCCTCCAGCAGGGCAAGCTCGGTGGAGAGCCGTCCCTCCCGCCCTCCTGAGCCATCAGAACCGCTGAAGGCGATATTGCCCGACAGGCGCGTATCATCATGGATGTATGGCTTGAGGAAGGGGGTGTATGCGTCCATCAACTGCCGGAAGGTGCCGGCCCTGAGGTCGGTGAGCCGCCCGCTCATCATCACCGTCCGCTCCCCATCCCCCTGGTTGTAGAGGGCGGAGAGTTCCGCTTGATCGGGGATGACGACCTTCGCTTCCACCTGCGCCTCCTCTCCCCGGCCTTGGAGGGAGAGGTGGACATCCACCGGCGAGGCGAGCAGGGAGCTCTGCGCGTCGATGAAATCGACCGTGGCGGTGAGCGCCGCGCTCTCCCGGTGGAGGGTAATGTTCGCCACAAGGTCCGTCTCGATGGTACCCAACCCCTCTGTCAACACCATCTGCAGGCGTGCAGTGACGGAACCAGCGATGTCGACTCTCTTGGCGTCCACGTCCGAGAGGGAGACAATCACATTGTGTGCGGTCAATTGCTCATCCCAGGCGAGGGTGGCAAAGGTAAGCTCTCCCCGGATCGTCGAGGGAACTTCATAGATGAAACGCCCACCAAGGGTATTGGCGTTGAATGTACCCAACAGTTCTGATTGGAAGTGGAAATCCTCATCGCTCCGACTCGCCACCGCGAGGGTGTGAGTCCCGCTCTCTGAACGCGAGCCGCTTGAGGCAAGGGCGGGGGCTGCGAAAGACCAGGACTGGGAGGCGACATCGAGCGCTGAGAGCGAGACGGTGAACTCAGCCACTTCCCCCTCCTCTATGGCGGCATGCACCACCACTTGGGGAGAGGCGACGGCCAGGTCGCCCATTTCAAGGCGCAGTTCGTCAGCGGATAGGGAGAGTCCCCCCTGCTGTTGGGCTGCCATCACCAGATTCGAGGTTTGCAGAAAGAGCGATGGGCTCGACCAATCGGCCTTCTCCGCTTCCAGGGCGAGACGCCCCGTCTCGTCGATGCCGTAGCGGAGCTGTTCGACCCTCCCCTGCCCGTCATTCTGTGAAACGGAGAGGACGTCAGCGCTCCCGGCCACGGTGAGATTGGCCACTCCTCCGTCGATCATCGCGGTGAAACCGCCCCCTGAGAGGTGGGCTTCGAGGGATGGCAGGGCGAGCGCGATATCGGCATCCGCTGCCTGAATGTAGAGGCGGAGGCGTTCCAGAGGGCGGGAAGGAGCGGAGGAATCTGCAGAAAAGAGGGCCAATGCACCCTCATCGAGGGAGATAGTGAGCCCATCGACCTCGATATCAAGCTGTGTGCCACGCTTCAGGAGCGCCAAGGCGATACGCCGGGCACCACCTGAGACGCGCAGTTCATCAAAATGGGCGATCTCATCCCCTTCGATCGTCACGCTCACATCGCAGATGGTGAAAGTCCTGAGCCAGTTGCGGGCGACGGAGCCGACCGTGATTTTCATATCTCCATCACCGTCGATCCGCTCCAGCAGATAGGCTGCGAAGCTCTGGCTCGGATTCGTCATGCCGAGGTTGGCGACTCCCCACCAGACCACGACGGTGCAACTGAGCAGAACGAGGATCGCGACGACGATGTCTTTGAGCGTAGTATGAAATTTCACGTTGCCTCAGTATAGCCCAATCTCACCGCCTTGGGCACCACTTTGTCTTGTACCTTGCGGTGTATTTATCGTACAGTAGGGTCAAGGAGCGGACGATGGCAACGGTACTGGAGAATTTCATTGTGTTCGAAGGCTTGGATGGATCGGGGACAACCACCCAGATGCAACTGCTGGCTGAGAGCTGCGACCGGAGCGGAAAACGGTGCAAGGCTACCTTTGAACCCACCGACAAACCGCTGGGGCGCTTGGTTCGATCGATCCTGAAGAAGCAAATCGTCACCACACCGCTGGCCCTCGCCATGCTCTATGCCGCCGACCGGGAGGACCATCTCCACAATCCGATCTATGGCTTGGTCGGAGAGCTTGAGGCGGGCAAGATCGTCATCAGCGACCGCTACCTCTACTCCTCGCTCGCCTACCAGAGCGTGGAGTGTGACTTCAAGATCATCGCCGCCCTCAACGACTTCCCCTCCCCCCAATATGTCTTCTACATCGACACCCCCATCGAGGAGTGCATCAAACGCATCAATTTGCGGGGCGACGAGACCGAGCTCTTCGAGCGGGCCGAGTTCCTCTCGTTGGTACGGGACAACTATGAGCGGATCTTCGCCCAGCTCGATGAGGGGGTGACACTGGTGCGCCTCGACGGCATGAGGGGCAAGGAGGAGATCGCCAGAGAGGTGAAGAAGGTGCTCTTCAGCGAATGAACATCGCATCCCCATAGCTGAAGAAGCGATAGGATTGCTCCACCGCATGGCGGTACGAGCGCCCGATCGCCTCCCTCCCGGCGAAGGCGCTGACCAGAACCACCAGCGTCGATTCTGGGGTGTGGAAGTTGGTGAGCAACTGGTCGACGACCTGGAAGCGGAAGCCCGGCATGATGAAGAGGTTGGTCCGCCCCACCCCAGGCCTCAGAAGTCCAGCCTCTCTGTCCCAGGCGCTCTCCAGCGTCCGGACACTGGTCGTACCGACGGCCACCACCGGTCTGCCGCTCCGTTTCGCCTCGGTGACCAGATGGGCGCAATGCTCTGAGACCTCATACCGCTCCCAGTGCATCCGGTGCTCCTCAAGCGTCGCCGCCCTCACCGGGAGGAAGGTGCCCGGCCCGACATGGAGGGTCACCTCGGCGATCTCGATGCCGCGCCTCTTGATGGCCTCGAGGATCTCGGCTGTGAAGTGCAGGCCCGCCGTCGGGCTGGCCACCGAACCCTCGTTCTTTGCATAGATCGTCTGGTAGCGGCTCTCATCAGACAGGGTATCCTCCCGCTTGATGTACGGCGGCAGCGGCACATGGCCGAGGGTCGTGAAGAACCCTTCGTCGATCACCTCATCGAAGCGGAGGGTACGCGTCCCATCCTCATGCTCGGCGACGATGGTCGCCTCACGCCTCCAGACGCCTTCTTCGTCTTCGAAACGGTAGCGCTTGCCGACGCGCTGCTTCTTCGCCTTGGTCGTCATCACGAGCCAGCTGTGGTCCAGAAGCTCCTCGAGAAAGAGGAACTCCACCGTCCCGCCTCCTTCGCCCGTGGCATAGACGCGGGCCTTGCGGACCTTGGAGTTGTTGACGACGAGGAGCGACCCTTCGCTCAGATAGTCACTGAAATGGGCCATCATCTCATCGACGATGGCACCGCTGTTGCGATCGAGCACCAAGAGCCGCTCTTCACCACGCTTCTGCGTCGGATACTGGGCGATCAGGTGCTCGGGCAGGTCAAAAGAGAATTCCTTGATTGTCATCGAGGTTCCTTGTGCAGGGGATGTTGAGCAGCTCATAGGCGAGCTTGGTCGCCATGCGACCACGCGGGGTCCGTTTCAGAAAGCCCTTCTGGATCAAATACGGTTCGTAGAAGTCCTCGAGGCTCTCGATGGCCTCCCCCACCGAGATGGAGAGCGTCTCCGCCCCGACCGGGCCACCGTCGTAGAACTCGATGATGGTGCGCAGGATATTGCGGTCCTGCCGCTCCAAGCCCATCTCATCGATGCCGAGGCGACCGAGGCCGAAGTCGACGACCTCGACGGTGATGTGCCCATCGCCGATGATGGAGGCGAAGTCGCGCAGTCTCCTGAGCAGCCGGTTTGCGATGCGGGGCGTGCCCCGGCTGCACCGGGCCAGTTGCCTGATGGCATCCTCTTCGATCTCCACCTCCATGATGACGGCGCTGCGCTCGATGATCTGGCTCAGCTCCTCCTCGTTGTAGAACTCGATGTGTGCCGTGATGCCGAAGCGTGAGGCAAGCGGGCTGGAGACGCTGCCCGCCTTGGTCGTCGCCCCGACGAGGGTGAAGTGGGGCAAGGGGATGCGCATCGTGCGGGCTGCGGGCCCTTGTCCGATGACCCAGTCGATCTCAAAGTCCTCCATCGCGATGTAGAGCATCTCCTCGAGGGCCGGCTTGAGGCGGTGGATCTCGTCGATGAAGAAGATCGACCCCTCGGTGACGTTGGTCAGGATGCCGGCCAGGTCCTTGGGCTTGTCGAGCGCCGGGGCGCTGGTCATACGGATCTCCGCCTCCATCTCGTTGGCGATGATCGAGGCGAGGGTGGTCTTGCCGAGTCCCGGCGGGCCGATGAGGAAGGTGTGGTCGAGCGCCTCACCACGCCCCCGTGCGGCCTTGATGAAGACGGCGAGGTTCTCCTTCAGCCTGGCCTGGCCCTGGAAGTCGGCCAGCAGCTTCGGCCTGAGGATGTTCTCCTGCCGGTCGGCATCGGTCTGAAAGGAGGTGGAGACGATTGAGCTCTCCAACAGATTCTCCAACGTATGGCTATTCTCGTCCACGGTATGCTCCTATCCCAACAGCTTGATCGCCTGGCGGAACAAGAGTTCCTCGCCTTCGTGCTGGCTGATCTTGGCAATCGTCTCCTTGTGAATCTCCGTCTGCTCCTCGATGAGTTGCTCGACCCGGCGCCGGTCGTACCCCATATCCACCAGGGCGTTGGTGATGTCGCTCCACTGGGAGCGCTGAATGCTTGTACCCTTCTTGGCAAGGCTCTCCTGGTCATCGAGGACCAGCATGTTCCTGAGTGCCAGGATCATCTTCTGTCCGGTCTTCGGCCCGATGCCGGGGATTGAGGAGAGCAGTTTCACGTTGCCGCTGTCCAACGCCTCGGCGAGGTTGCGTACGCTGATGCCGCCCAGAATCTTGAGCGCCTGCTTGACGCCGATGCCGCTGACCGTCTGCAACTGCAGGAAGGCGTCGCGTTCGGCCTCCTCAAGGAATCCGATGAGGGTCATCGAGTCATCGCGGTGGATGAGGACGGTGAGCATGCGCACTTCCCGCCGTTGATCGCCGGACAAGTTGCTGAGTTTGCTCGCCGTCTGGGCGGTGATGTTGATGGCATATTCAAGGCTTCCGGCCCGGATGATGGCCTCGCCCTCCGAAACGTGGATGATGTCTCCGATGATTGCGTTGATCATGTGCCGAGTATCCTTGTCTGGGTGGAGTGGTGAACCGCCAGGCAGATGGCTGCACTGAGTGCATCGGCTGCGTGGTCGGGCTTGGGAATCGTCTCGAAGCCGAGGATCAAGCGCACCATCTCCTGCACCTGCTTCTTGTCGGCGGCCCCATAGCCGGTGACCGCCGTCTTGATGGTCACCGGGCTGAAGAGGTGCACCGCGATGTTCTGGGTGGCCAGCTGGTGGATGCAGGCTCCGATGACCTTGGCCACCGGGATGGCGCTGGAGATGTTCTTGGTGAAGAAGATGTCCTCCATGCCACAGATGTCGACCTCCTGCTCTTGGGCCACCTGGCCGACCATCGTGGCGATGCGATGGATCCGCTCGGTGTCGCTGAGGGTGGTCGCCGTCTTGATGACGCCAAAAGAAACAGGCCGGCTTTGCTGCCCATTGGAGTCAACAACGCCCCAGCCTGTTTGTGCGATCCCTGGGTCAATGCCGAGGATTCTCATGCTTCTTATTCGTCTTCCTCTTCGAAATCGTCGGGAAGCTCGAGGTTCGTCGATACTTGCTGTACATCGTCGAGCTCCTCCAAGCGGTCGACGATCTTCAGCACCTTGCGTGCCTTCTCGGTCTCGAGGAGCACCGTCTGGTCGGCGACCTTCTCCACCTCCGCGCTCATCGGCTCGAAGCCGGCAGCCTGCATCGCCTCCAAGACGGTGGCGAAGTCCGCCGGTGCGGTGATGACCTCGATGATTCCATCCTCGGCCACCACATCGTCGGCCCCGTTCTCCAGGGCGACCTCGAAGAGCTCCTCCTCGGAGTACTGCTCCCCGTCGTAGGTGATGATTCCCTTGGTCTGGAACATATAGGAGACACAGCCGGTGGCCCCGAGGGTGCCGCCGCCCTTGGTGAGCGCGGCACGCACATCACTGGCCGTCCGATTCTTGTTGTCGGTGAGCGTGTCGATGATCAGGGCCACTCCTCCGGGGGCGTACCCCTCGTAGGTGAGCTCGTAGAAGACGGCGCTGTCCATCTCGCCAGAGCCTTTTTTGATCGCCCGGTCGATGTTGTCCTTGGGCATGTTCTCCGCCCGCGCCTTGATGATGGCGGTCCTGAGACGGGCGTTGGATTCGGGATCGGAGCCGCCCATCTTCGCCGCTACACTGATTTCCTTGATGAGTTTGGTGAACTTCTGACCGCGCTTGGCGTCAGCAGCTCCCTTTTTGTGTTTGATCGTTGCCCATTTACTATGGCCAGACATGCTTGAACCCCTTGGTCTATTGTTAGAATGAATACACTGGTATGACTTGTCTTACGCTATCACAACCGCTGTACGCGGTCAAGGCTTTACGGAATTTCCATCACGAGGCGCACCAGGATTTCGTCCAACACCATCCACCCATCTTCTGTGATAGCAAAGTTTTGTGCTGAATCGATATACCAGGTTGGCTCACAGCGAGCGACCGCTTTCGAGAACATCCGATCGAAATCGAGACCGAAACGTTCAAAGAACCGCACCTTGTCTATGCCCCAGGTGGTGCGCAGAGCCATCATCAGATACTCTTCAGCCTGTTCCCATGTGTCCGTCTCTTCCTTCTCATAGCCGTCAAACGGGTTCGCCTCAGTGTAGCCGATCAAATCCTGGTTCTGCTGCCAATGGAACGACCCGATCGTCGAGGCGGCCCCGCTGCCGAGCCCGAGGTAATCGTCAAGGCTCCAATAGACGCAGTTGTGGCGGCTGTATCTCCCGTTCTTCGCGAAGTTGGAGACTTCGTAGTGTTCAAAGCCGAGTCCATGAAGGTGCGCCCACAGTGAACGCAGGAACGCCTCCTGCCCATCCTCGTCCGCCACCGTCACCGTCCCGTCCTGGACCTGGCGCGCCAGGGCGGTCCCCTCCTCCACCGTCAGGCAGTAGAGGGAGAGGTGTTCAGCCTCGCAGAGGGAGAGAACCGTCTCGATGTCTCTGATCGCTCCCGCTGCCGTCTGGTTCGGCAGGGCGACCATCAAATCGATGCTGAGGTCGACCCCATACCGCGCTCGCGCCTCCTGGGCAAGGGAGAGGGCGCGTCGATTATCCGCGGCGGTCGTCCTCCTTCCGATCACGGAGAGGAGCGCCTGATCCATCGTCTGGATCCCCATCGAGAGGCGGGTGACGAGTCGCTCCTCGAAGAGAGGGAAGAAGGACTCATCAAAACTCTCCGGGTTGACCTCGACCGTCACTTCGCGCGGTCTCCCCTGCCTCTGGGCGGCAGTCAAGAGGAGACGCAGGTTCTCCACCGTGAGGTTGGCGGGATCCCCGCCCCCGATGTAGAGGGTGTAAAACGGCGCATCCCGTGTACCAAGCTGATCGATTTCAGAGACAAGGCGCTCGGTATAGGAAGCGACCCTCCCCTCCCACACCGCCGTGGGCTCGGAGTAGAAGCCGCAGTAGGAACAGCGGCTCTTGCACATCGGGATATGGAGGTAGAGGGAGAGGTCGCCGGGAGGCAGGGAGAACACTACTTGTTCCCCAGATAGGCGATGCGCCCGAGTGGCCAGAAGCGGAGGCGTACGCTGCCGTTGATTTTCTTCTGCGATACCGGGCCGAAGTAGCGTCCGTCACGGCTGTTGTCGCGGTTGTCACCCAAGGGGAGGATGTGGTTCTCGGGAACATAGATGCCCCGCTCATAGGAGGCCCACTGTGAACGCGTTTCGAAGGCGGAGGGATCGAGCAGGCTCTCGGTGCGCTTCTGGCTCTCCTCGAAGGCATAGACGTCGTCGGGGTAGTTGTCCTGGGCCACCAGGGCGTAGTCGTTCTTGAGGTAGGTGGGTACGTTCTGCAGATCGAGGCCCGCCTCCTGGTAGCCATAGAGGGCGCCCCAGGCACGGATGCCGGGATAGAGGGTATCATCGACGCTGCGGTGCGGGCCGTTGACGAGGCCGAGATCGCTGCGGAATTTCTTCTCCTCGATCCACTCGTTCCCGCCGGCCGCCCTGATGAGCACCTTGCCGTCGGTGAAGCGCACCGTCTCGCCGGGCAGCCCGACGGCCCGCTTGACGTAGAGGCGCTCGGCGATCGAGCCGTCATCCTTGCGGTCGATGTTCACGAGGCTGAAGGTGCCCATGTAGAGAATCTGGCTCAGGATATCGAAGATCGGGCCACGGCTGACGTACTCCGGGTTGTAGAAGGTGATGATCTGGTCACGGGAGACCTGCCGGTTGGCGCTCCGCACCTTCGGGCCACCGGGGTAGACTTCGATGCCGTAGATGGTCTTGCTGACGAAGACCCGGTCGCCGACGTTCAGCGTCGAGACCATCGAGGGCGAGGGGATGACGAAGAGCTGGAAGAGGTACTGGTTGATCAGGAGGACGGCGAAGACCGCGAAGACCAGGGCGTCCGCCCAGCCGCGCACTTCGCCCCAGAAGGTCCGCTTCACCTTGGTCGTGGCAGCCAAGAGGCGCCGCGCCTTGCCCTTGGTGAGGATTTTGACCGCCTTGTGTTCCACTACGTCGAAGAGCCGTTGCATGGCTTGACGCTATCACAATCACCTTCAGTTGACAAGCCAATCGGAGAAAGCTACCTTACACTCATGAAGAAGCGTATCGACCTGCCTCAGGTAAGCGACGTCACCCTCCCTGAGGTTTTTCATCTCAGGCCCGGCGTCTGGATCCTCATCCTCCTCGCCATCCTTCTCATCGTGGTGATCTTTGTCTGCGCCTTCCTCCCCGGCATCATCAAAGGGGGGCGATACGTGACCTTCAAGTCTCCCCTCTCAGAGAGCGGCGTCATCCTGGATGGCACCTATCTCGGCTCAGCCGACCACCAATACTTCATCAAGAGCGGCGACCACACCGTCACATTGACCAAGGGTGGGGTCGAGTATGCCACGACGGTGGTCACCATCGACCATCCGGTCTTCCTTACCTGGCTCTTTCATCGCACCCGGGACATCACCATACCCGTGGATCCACTGACCAAGGCACAAACAGAGGCCATCATTCGCTTCGACCTTGAGGAGATCCAGATGGCGAGCGCCATCCTCGAGTGGACGATGGTGACCCGCTACGCCCCGCTCTATGCGAACCTCGCCCAAGACCTGGAAGCCTTGGGCATCGATGCACAGACGAGGGACGACGCCATAAAATTCTCCCTCTATTACATCACCACACAGGAGATGCTCGACGATGCGATGGGCGCCTTTGGGGGCCATCGTGGGGAGAAGATCCAAGCCATGCTCACGATGGCACAGGCGGTCATCAACGGGAACGCGTCCCCCTCGCCGAGCGCGGCAAAGTCCCCGCTTTCGGCCACAACCAGACAATCCTCTTTGACAACCGACCTCTTCACCGTCGAGGGGACCGCCTACCCTGCCCTCACCATCACCATGGGCAGGGAAACTGAGCGCTCCTACCCCGCCCTCAAGGAGATGGAGGTCACCGTCACCACCCCACCCTTTGTCCTAGCGAACCTGCCGGTGACCCTCACCATGTGGGCCCACTTCATCGATGAGAATCCCCAGTGGGCGAAGAGCAACAAGGAAGCGCTCAGACAGCAGGGCTTGGTCGACTCCTCCTATCTTGCCGGCTTGGCGCCATCGACGATCTTCGTCACCAGCCGACCGGTCACCAACATCAGTTACTGGGCGGGCGAGGCATTCTGCGCCTGGCTCTCGCAAAAGAGCGGCAAAGAGGTCTTCCTCCCCACCGAGGCGATGTTCAGCGTGGCGGCAGAGACGCATCCGAATCTTGTCCATCACGGCTCCTTGACCCCAAGTCCCTCATCCACTCCCCCATCGATGCTCCTCGGCGGGGTATGGGAGATCACCCACACTCCGTTCATTCCCCTGGCCCGGTTCTTTGATTACGATGAAGCGCAAGATCTCCATACCGCCTTCGCCCTCACACCGTCGCCCATCGTGAAGGGGGGCAGTTATCTCAGCGACAGCGCCACCATTACCGCCGAGAGTGTCGGGACGGTGCCTCCCGAGGCCTGCGGCGACCAGATCGGCGTACGCATCGCCTGGTATGAATAAATGAAACACGACAAATCGAACTACAAGCTGCTGCAGAAGAACAAAAAGGCGTACTTCAACTACGAGGTCATCGAAGACCTTGAGTGCGGCATCGCACTCGTCGGTACCGAGGTGAAGAGCATACGCGAGGGGCGCTTCAGCTTCGCCGACTCCTATGTGACCATCAAGGGGAACACGCTGACGCTCGTGGCGCTGCACATCCAGCCGTATACGCACGGCAACATCCATAACCACGAGGTACAGCGCCCCCGCCGCCTCCTGGCCCATAAGCAGGAAGTCAAACGCCTGAGGCGCAAGGTGGAGGAGAAGGGCTTCACCCTCATCCCCACCGCGATCTATCTCAGGGGCAATCTGGTGAAGGTCCAGATCTCCCTCTGTAGAGGAAAGAAGCTCCATGACAAGCGTGAGGCAACCAAGGAACGCGATCTCAATCGCGATGTACGGCGTGAATTGAAACAACTGCAATACTGAGTCTCATCAGCGACACCCCCCTCTTTCTTGAGGGGGATTTTTATCGAAAAAAAGGCTCATCAGCAAAAGCTGTGGTCAAGCCTGACTTTTCAGAGAAGAAATGACGGGATTAGGAAGGAATTCTTAGGGGAGCGAGAGGGCCGGTGTAGAAATCTTGCCTGCTGAAGCAGGACCTGGTTGCAAAATGGGACGGATATATCCTATGTTTGGGTCACTACACAACAAACAAAGGAGTCCGTCCCATGCAATATCTCCCCCAAAATATCAGTATTGAGCTTCCTTGTAAACCGTTTGTGCTCAGCGGCCAGAAGATCGATGGCCTTGACCTGCATCTGTACTTCGAGCCCGTCGAGTCCCTGGTGTGCCCTGAATGCGGCGACAAGGCGGTCATCCATGCCAGGGCCGCATCGAGACGGCCGTTGCAGGCGGTGGCCGTCGCCCCCTATCGGCGGACCTTCTGGCATGTCGCAAACCGCAGGGGATGGTGCCCCCACTGCGGTTTCACCTTCACCGAGGCGATCCCGTTCCAGTTCCTGGGCCGGCATGTGACGCTCGACCTCGCCAAGAAGATCTGTGACGAGATGGATGAATCCAGCGCCACCATCCGCGCCACCGCCAAGCGGTTGTCCATTTCAGAGGATTTGGTCAGGCGGGTGCACAGCGATTTCCTTGATATGGTGATCGCCCGGGTGCCCGAGCCCCAAGGGGTCAAGAGCATCGCCGTGGACGAGTTCTCCATCCTCAAGGGCCAAAAGTACGCCACCATGATCATATCCTTGGAGCCGAGGCAGGTGCTCTACATCTGCGAGGGGAGGACCGAGGAGAACGTCGATCCATTCTTCTCCATCTACAGCAAGGAGTTCTATGAGGGCATCGAGTGCGTGGCCATGGACCAGAACCACACCTATGCCAGCCAGTTCAAGGAGAAGCTGCCCCATGTGACGATCGTGAGCGACAGGTTTCACATGTCCTCTAATTACACCAAGGATGTTGTGGACAAGGTGCGCCTGAGAGTCGCCCGCTCCTACAAGGAGCGGGGCGACAACGAGGGCTACAAGCTGTTCAAGCAATCCAAGTATCGCCTCTTCACCCCTCGCCTCGCCGATCCCTCCCAGGCAGAGAGCGAGCAGGAACTGCAGGGCCAACTGCAACTGCAGAAGCTCTTGGGGATGAACGAGGACATCAACTCCGTGGTGCTCATGTTCGAGCAATTGAGGGCCTTGTACGAGATCACCGATGAGGACGTGATGAGGGAGCAATGGGAAAGCTGGCTGCAGATGGCCGAGCAATCGAGCGTCCCGGAACTGGTGAAATTCGCCCAGAAGAAGAGGCGCTACACCGACCAGATCGTTGCCCATGCCAAATATCCGGTCACCAGCGCGGTCATCGAGGGGATGTTCAACGTCGTGAAAGTACAAAAAAGAGCTGCTTTCGGCTACAGAAATTTTGAATACTTCTTCAAAAGAATCCAATACGTATTCATCCCGGGTCTCTTGAAGGAAAGGATCAAACGTGACATCTGGAAAAATTGTTCACAATATTTGCTAGATCCTCTTTACCACGCTAAATGCGGATGACCCCAAAATATTCGATTCTTCTATACTGATTTGTGTACCTCATCAGGGGTAACATTTCATTATGGAGATCGAGTCATGCTCGATTGATAAGGGATTGGCTACGTTAGAGAACCGCTTCAGTGGCCAAAGATTGACGCAAGCTGTTGGTGTGGTGTGATGATGAGTTTTCCTTGCGCACAGAGAAGGGGACAGATACGATAAGCCATGGATGCACTCTTGGAGGCCAATTCGTTCACACGACAGGGCACGATCATCTACGATGAGCATAATCATTCGCTCTGGTATCGGCGAAGCGATGCCATCGTCATCATCGATCACTTCACCTTCCAAGAGTCCCACGAAATCTTCGACTACCGCCACTACACCATCGAGCAAAATAAGCTTATGCGCCAAGGCCTCGCGCTCTACCGCTTCCTTGCCTCGGAGAAGGAGGCCGACATCGCCCCCTGGCTTG
>LVBF01000031.1 GCA_001604325.1 Spirochaetales bacterium Spiro_04 | reverse complement strand
TTGAGCTTCCGATTGACCTTCAAGTCGGTCTTCGCCTCGATGAGTTGGGCCATGATCTCGCCCAAGAGGATGTTTTCGCTGTAGTCCTTCGATCCGACGGTGACGCTTCCCTTGCCGGCACAGCCGGAGAGAAGGGTCACGACGAGGGTGAAGGCGAGCAGGCTGCGTATGATTTTCTTTGACATGATTTTGTGCTCCTTGTTCAGGTGGTATGAGTCGACAGACGCTGTTCGATCTTGGTCATCGCCCAGTCGAAGAAGAGGGCGATGACGACGACCGGGATGGCGCCGATGAGAATCCTGGCCATGTTGCGTTGCTGGATTCCACGATAGATGATGTAGCCGAGGCCTCCGCTTCCGATGAGGACGCCCATGACGGCGATGGAGAGCGAGTTGACCAGCGCCACCTTGATGCCGCCGAAGATCATCGGGATGGCGAGGGGAATCTCCACCTGAGTGAGCCGTTGGCTTCGGCTCATCCCCATCCCCCGGGCCGCATCGATGATGGCGGGGGGAAGCTCGGTGAGGGCGACCTGGGTATTGCGGATGATGGGCAACAGCGCATAGAGGACCAGCGCGATGCCCATCGTCAGATTCCCAAGGCCGAAGATGATCATCAGGAGGGCCAAGAGCGCCAGGGAGGGGATGGTCTGTACTATCTCGGCAATGGTGATGATCACCGTCCCAAGCCGTTTCTTCCAGGAGGAGAGGATCCCCAAGCCCACGCCCACGAGTGTGGCGACGATCATGGAGAGGGCGACGATGAGGAGGTGTTCGCCCGTGGCGAAGAGGAGTTCTCTCATGACATCCTCCTCAGGCCCCGAGGTTTCAAGAGACGCTCCAAGAGCGCGATGGAGGCGCTGAAGAGGAGGGCCAGGAGGGCCGATGGAATGGCTCCGAGGAGGATATAGTCGGTGTTGTAGGTGGCCAGTCCGGTCCAGATCCAGTCGCCGAGTCCACCGGCACCGATCATGCCGGCGAGCGTCGCCCAGCTGACGATGTAGACCGCTGAGGTGCGGATGCCGCTGATGATGGGAGCGACCGCCAAGGGCAACTCGACCTTGAAGAGCACCTGCATCGGTGTCATGCCGATCCCTTTGGCGGCGTCGGTGTAGGCGAACGGTACCTCGCTGATGCCGGTATAGGTGTTTTGCAGGATCGGGAGGATGCTGTAGACGGTGAGGGTCGCAAGCGCCGGCTTCCGCCCGATGCCGAGCAGCACGAGGGCGAAGCCGAGCATCACGAGGCCGGGGATCGTCTGCACCATCGAGGCCGCCGCCAAGACGATGGGAGCCGCCCCGCTCTTTCTGGTCAAGAGAATCCCCAGCGGGACGGCGATGATGATGCCCAGGCCCACCGAGATGATGACCAGCATGCTGTGGGTGCCCACGCTCGAGAGGAGCGGGTGCCAGTTGGAAGAGAAGAGGGTGATCAATTTCATGCGTCCATCTCCCCCCACAGCGCCTCGCCCATCGCCTTGGCGGTGCTGGTGCGTGTGATGATGCCCGCCACGGTCCTATCGTCGTTGAGGACGATGACGTAATTTTCACTGGAGGAGAGCAGTTTGTCGAACGCCTCCTTCGCATCATCGCTACGGTGAACGGTCAACGTCTCCCCGTTGATGTACTCTCTGATCGGGTGCCCCGCCTTGCCCCGTTCCTTGATGGCCTCGATGGAGACGGTGCCGAGGAAGCGCTCATCATCGTCGATGACCACGAGGCTGTTGACCTCCCGCTTCCTCATCCGCTCGATCGACTCCAGCGTCTTGGCGTTCTCGTGTACGGTGTACACTCTTCTCTTCATGAACGCCTCGGCCTTCTTGGGAGCCGCGATGGCCTCATCATCGGTGTGCCGGCCCAAGAAGCTCTTGATCAAGGGGTCGGCGGGATTTTGAAGCATCTCCTCAGGGGTGGCCATTTGGAGAATCCTGCCCTTGTCCATGAAGATGATGGTGTCGGCGAGGCGCAACGCCTCATCCATGTCATGGGTGACGAAGACGATGGTCTTCTTCAGTTTGCGCTGGATGCGCTTGACCTCCTCCTGCAGGCTCTCGCGGGTCACCGGATCGAGGGCACCGAACGGCTCATCCATGAGGACGATGGGAGGGGAGGCGGCCAGGGCGCGCAGCACGCCGATGCGCTGCTGCTGCCCGCCGCTGAGCTCGCTGGGGTATTTGGAGGCATTCTCTTCATACGGCATGTCCACCAACGCCAGCAGCTCTCGTGTGATCGCTTCGCACTCCGCTCTTGAGTGCTTCAACAGTTTGGGTACCACTGAGATGTTTTGCTCCACCGTCATGTTGGGAAAGAGACCGATCTGTTGGATCACATACCCAATCTTCCTTCTCAGCTCCACGGGGTTCTGGTGCGTTACGTCCTCACCGTCGATGAACAGAGTGCCTGCCTTCGGTTCAATGAGGCGATTTATCGTTCTCAGGGTTGTTGTTTTCCCACAGCCGGAGGGTCCGATCAGGACGACGAACTGGCCACGTTCTATCGTGAAGCTCACGTCGTCCAGGATCGTTGTCCGTCCATAGCGTTTCGTCACATTCCTGAATTCAATCATACAAACTCTACTCCTTGCGGCACGATGGCCGTTCTGATATCTAAGACAACTTATCAGTAATATATTAGTTGTTAGTATACACAAAAAGCCAAACATGGTGTAGGCCCCAGAAAAAACAAGTGCAAGAATGCAAAAAATGACGTGCTCACAAATGAGATCCTCAATCGTGTTGAGAGGAATTTCGTTGTTTTTATATGTTGGTAGGATAAGGATTACCAAGAAAAGATGACGGAGAACATCTTCAAATCCAAGGAAAGAAATATTGGTCGAAGCGAGGAGTTCTTCATAGTATAAATCGAACAGGTTGCACCGTCCTGACGACTAAAGAACCTTGCTCAGATGGCTAAGGGCGACCATTGAGAACACTTTTTTCCCCAAGTTGCGCATGATTTAGGATGAGAGAGTTGCTCATACCACTGATCTTTTTAAGTACTCCGGAAACGATGTGAAGGTGCTGGTGCATTGCCGCAAATAATTCACACTCGGTACAGGTTATGGTAAACTGACCTTAAGAGAGATTGTTCTAAAGAGTGATGACTCACAGAAAAAAGGAAACCATGAACTTTGTATTTAATGAAAGGCGATCGACTCAAGCTGCTGCATTCCTTGTTTCTCGTAATGGGGGAACAATGAACTATATGAAGCTGATTAAGTTGCTCTACCTTGCCGACCGAACAGCATTGTTGAGGTGGCAGCAGCCTATCACCGGCGACAAGTATTACTCAATGCCGCGTGGTCCGGTTGTGAGTACCATCTTGGATATAATCAGCAATGGTCCAAACCCACATGAGAATGGATATTGGTCGCATGCAATCAAGAAGTCACCTGACGATGGATACGCGGTAACCGCAGTTGCACCGGTAGAATATGATGATTTGAGCGCAAGAGAGAAACGACTCTTGACGGATATTGATGAGCATTTCAAAGCATTTGACCAATGGGCTATGGTCGACTATTGTCACAAGAATCTCCCCGAGTGGAATGATCCGCAAGGTTCTTCTGCACAGATTACCGTAGAAGAAATAATTAGAGCTGGGAGTCCTACAGCCACTGAGGAGGAGATTCAGGAGAGTCTTGAACTTATTGCGTTCAAGATGTTCATCGACCAGGAAAACATTGAGTCGTTGCATGAAGCCGGGTGATACGTTTCTCTATGCGTTTCCGCATGAAAAGAACTCTGACGCAATCCGCGAAAACAATACACGGTACTTTGCGTAGGTGATGATACACCTGCATCCATCCCGTATACCTCTTTCAAAAGAAGCCTGGCATACAGGCAAGTCCCCGTATAGCCAGGCTTTCCACGGGTGAGACATCCTCACCACAGGGTATTTTCTGATGCGACAACGATGCTATGGCTTAGTGGTTGTGCTCACTGCAGACCGAGCCGTCCGCCTCCAGGGTTCCATCGAGGTAGGCCTGGACCACCGCTCTGCTGTTGCCCTGCGCTCCGAGGACCACCTCGATGCCGTGCTCATTGAAGATATCGACCGCCCCGCCTCCCATGCCGCCGCTGACGATCACATTGACGCCCGCGTCGTGCAGGAAGTTGGGAAGGAAGCCGGGCTTGTGGCCGGGGTTCGCTACGCTCTCCTCTTTGAGGATGGTAGTTCCTTCGGTTTCGAAGATCTCAAAGCTCTCACAGTGGCCGAAGTGGCCACAGACGGTCTTGTTGTCGCTTGCGACTGCAATTTTTCTCATTTCAATCTCTCCTCGATCGTATATGTCATTGCTCCACTTGCCCAGTGAAGCGAATCTCCCATGATTTTCTTGAGGACGGCATAGCTCTCTTGCCCGGTGCAGTGACAGGTGTGGAACAGAGCCTTGGTGGAGAGCAGATACTCTGCGATCGTGTGCAACTCCCCCTCGTCCTCCCGGGTGTAGTCCATCAGATGGAAGCCCCCGATGACGGTGTCGGGCCATCGGTTCCACCGGGTATGGACCGCCTCCAGGATATTGGCGATGCCTCGGTGTGAACAGCCGGTGATGAGGACCAATGTCTCACCCTCCTCGATGGCAAGGTACTGCTCATGGAAGAAACTGTCCACTCCATACTCGTCCCCCACCTTCTCAAAGAGCGTCTGGTTGCCCCGTGGCACACCGTGGATGTCCGCCACATCACCAAAGAGCGTGATGCCCTCGCCCAGGGAGCGTTCACCATCGGTGAGGATGATCCGCTCATGGTCTGAAAGCGCGTGGTCGAGGCCCGCCCAATGGTATATGCCGTCATCATGCAGCGAGTAGAAGGGGCCGAAGGCACCACGCCTGACGTAGAGCGAGGCGTGGTCGTTCAGGGCGAAGAAGGCCGCGATGCCTCCGCCATGGTCCCAGTGGCCGTGGCTGAGGACGGCCAGGTCGACGGAGGCGAGGTCGATGCCCAACACGCGGGCATTCTTGGCAAAGAGATCGTCGCTGCCCATGTCGAAGAGGATGTGTGTGCCACCGGTTTCGATGAACAACGACAGTCCGTGCTGGGCGCCGATGGAGCCCTGGCTCGTGGTGTTCTCCACCAGCATGGTTATGGTCATAGTGCCTCCAAGAGAGCGGCGGTCCGCTCCCAGATCGCTTTGATGGCCACCGCTGCGGGGCTCTCACTTTGCGCCAAGTTCTGCCCCTCATTGAGATGGGTGACGACCGTCCTATCATACGGGATGGTCCCCAAGAAGGGAATCTGTTCATCGGCGGCGTAGGCCTTGATGGCGGCGCACTGCTCGTCGTTGATATCGGCCTTGTTCACCACCACCGCCACCGGAACATCAAGCTGGCGGGCGCTGGCGACGACCCGCTTCAGATCGCTGAGGCCGCTGACCGACGGCTCGGCTACCATGAGGGCGAGATGTGAGCCGGTGAGGCTGGCGATGACGGGACACCCGATGCCGGGACTCCCGTCGAGGATGGCCAACGGGGCCTCCGCGTCCTTGATCTGATCCTTGACGGCGGTGACGAGCTTGCCGGTGGTGCCGCTGCCCATCTTGAGCGTCGCTGTGGAGAAGACGTGGTCGCCCCGTCGATGGAGGAAGATCTCCCCGGCGATGCTCTTCTGCATCGTGATGGCCCCCTCCGGACAGACGTACTGGCAGTAGGTGCACCCCTCGCAGGCGATGGGGTTCACCCGGTAGACCTCGCCCTCAACAATGGCGCCGAAGCGGCAGACCTCATGGCAGATGCCACAGGCGGTGCAGAGCTCTGGATCGATGAACGCCTTGGGGAGGTCGTGGTAGTCCTTTGTGCTGCTCTTACTGAACGCTCCGCTGACCAGGTGGAGGTTGGGGGCATCGACATCGCAGTCGGCCCAGGCGCGGGCGCCGGAGAGGGCGATGAAGGTGCTGGCTACGGTGGTCTTGCCGGTGCCTCCCTTGCCGCTGAGGATGAGGAGCTTACGCACGCTGTGCCTCCTTCAATATCGTGGCCAAGAGGGTGGAGAAGTACTGCCGGTACGCTCCACTCTCTTCGGTGATCAAAGCGCCACGGCTGGTGACGCGGGCCAGCTCATCATCCCAGGGGAGGGAGGCGATGATGGGGAGGCCGTTGGCCTTGGCATACGCTTCACTGGGGTTGGGGTCCCCGGTGGTCTTGTTGAGCAGCACCGCGGCAGGTTTTCCCATGAGGGTGACGAGCCGGTGGACGAGGGCGAGGTTCTGCTCCCCGAAGCGGGTCGGCTCGGCGACGAGCAGGCAGAAGTCGGCGTGCTCGATGGTCTCGTGGACGAGGCAGCCGCTTCCCGGCGGCCCATCGATGATGGTGAGGCCGCCCTTGATGTGCTTCATGAGGGCTTTGATGAGGGGCACCCCGCTCGGTTCCCCGATGTTCATCTCGGCCGCGAGGACCTGCAGATCCTCATGATGGCCGGTGTACAGCACGCCGAGGCTCTGCGGCACTTCGGTGAGCGCCCCCTGGGGGCAGAGGGTGTAGCAGAGTCCACAGCTGTGGCAGATCTCCGGGAAGATCAAGAGCTTCTTCTTGACGACGGCCAGCGCCTTGAAGGCGCAGGCGTCGCTGCAGATCTTGCAGCCGTCGCAGAGACGGTTGTCGACCTCGGGTTTACCGATGGTGATGATCTCTTGGCTGAGCATCGCCGGCTTGAGGAAGAGGTGCCCGTTGGGCTCCTCGACATCGCAGTCGATGTAGGTGGCGCTGCCTGCCACCGCGGCAAGGTTCACGCTGACCATCGTCTTGCCGGTCCCCCCCTTGCCGCTGAGCACCGCGATGGTGATGTCCTCAGCCATGGTGGTAGCCGCTGTGGATCTCATCGAGGGAGGGAAGCTTCCCCTCAAGGAAGTTGGCCACGTTGTCGGCGATGGAGAGGTTGACGGCTTTGAGCAACGTGGTCTGTGCCGCCTTGAGGACGCGGGCGGCGTTCTCTCCGATGCGGTAGGTGATCAAGGCGTCGACGTTCTGGTCGACGAGCAGCTGGGCCGCCTCGATGCCGGCACCCCCGCTCGCCTCCTTGGCGCTGTTGTCGATGAAGCGGGAGCTCTCGCTCTCGGTGTCGTAGATGCAAAAGAAGGGCGCCCTGCCGAACGATTGGCAGATGGCGCTGTCCAGGCTCTGGTTTTCAGCCGGTACTGCGATGATCATAGTGATTGTTCTCCTTGTCTCTGTCTCTGTCTGCAGCCACGGCCACAGCATCTGCCCCGTCCCCGATGATCGGCGAGGCGATACTCACCGCCCTCAATGAGGAGTGGACGGGCTTCCACGAGGGTGCGCGCCAGCTTCCGCCGGGCGCTGTCGTAGATGCCCTGTACGGTGGAACGGCTCACCCCGAGCTGCTCTGAGCACTCGAGTTGCGTCATCCCCTCGTAGTCGATGAGCCTGACGGTCTCATACTCATCGATTCCCATCACGATGGGTTCTTCCAAGAAGGCCCCATCGAGGGGGCCAAACTTGGTAGCGTCGGGTAGCGAACATACTGTCCGCCACTTCATGGGGCGGCTCATTTTTCGCCCTTCTCCTGTGTGATGAGGGCGTCGACCTCCTTGAGTTGCTCCTCAAGGAAGCGTTTTCGCTCCTCGAGTGAGACGGCAGGCCCTTCAAACGGCATTGCGGGGCCGTATCCCATGCCCCAGCCTCTTGGAGCGCAGCGTCGGCCCATGCCTCGCCCGTATCCGTATCCAAATCCATACCCAGGGCTCTGTGCGGTGTTGCACGGTCCCATTCCCCGTCCCGTCATTGGGCCTCGGCCCCACGGTCCTGTTCCATCATATCTTGGCATTGTGTGCCTCCTTGTGTATGTATGCATTGTTATTGGCATATGCCATCAACTGCCCCATACAGTACCAAAGTTACTGGCATATGTCAATAACTTTGGAGAATATTTGTCTCTCGACTCCGGGAGCACAGGGAATACCACGCGAAGACGATAGATTGAATTCCGAACATCCTCGGCTAAATAGGATATACACAAAGATGAGCCGAATGTGAAGGAGGGTGCCATCATCTGCCTCAGAGAGGAGCTTGGGGCCTTGGATGGCGATACCCTCATCGTGGGCGCCCATCTGGTGTGAAGAAGATCAAGGTCCCAGAGCCCCGATGGGCACCACCAGCACCCCATCACTTCGCCGGTAGGCAAACTCCCCTCCGGTAAGAATCATCAGGAAGGAGGGCTCTCTCATCTTGTCGGTGTCGATTTTCTCCCGTAATTGCAGAAGATGGAGTGCTGCTTCTTCAATCTCTCTTGATCCAAGCTTCACTTCCACGGGCGCCCAACGACCATCGTTGAGACAGATTACCGCATCGCTCTCCACGCCGCTTGCATCATGGTAGTGGAAGAGCTGGCCGTCGATGGCCTCTGCATAGATGCGGAGGTCACGGGTACAGAGAGATTCAAACAGGAAACCAAAATACTGAAAATCATCGAGCAGCCTAGAGGGGGTGAGGCGCATGACTGCGGTGGCGATGGATGGGTCCACGAAGTGTCTCTTCACCGAAGTCCTGACAGCTGTCTTTGCACGAAGTGCGGGGTTCCAAGCTTCAAGCTTCTCGGTGACGAAGATTCGGTCGAGGGCACCCAGATACTGGCTAATCGTCTTCTCCGATATGCTCGTACCGGCATTGCCCAAGGCTATGTCGTCACGAATGGTCCTCAGCGTCGCCATGGTTGCGATATTTCGCGCGTATGCACGCAGCAACGCACGTACCCTCATCGGGTTCTTCTCAATGCCATCAACTCGAGAGATGTCAGCATTGATGATCGAGTCCACATAGTCAGGGGCATAATCGAGGGCGACAGATTCTTCCTGCCCCATCAACGCAGGCCACCCTCCTCGACATATGGCATGTGCGATTCCTTCAATCGAGAGTTCGGGGGTGCTCTCAACTTCACTCGTTTCATCAAAGAGTTCTTTCAGTGAAACAGAGCCATTGGATTCCAAGGACTCAAAGAGGCTCATCGGGCGCATCAGCAAGCGGGAGATTCTTCCAGTCCCGGGGTGAAGGATAGCGTCGTCCTTCGGGACTGCAGAGCCCGTCAGGATGAATTGGCCTGGCTTCCCTTCTCGTGTATCACCCATGAATCGCACCGCATCCCAGAGCACCGGCGCACTCTGCCACTCGTCGAGGAGTCGAGGGACCGCACCGCGCAACAACAACGACGGCTTGGTATCGGCGGTCTTCATATACGAAGCTGAACGATCGGGATCCTGTATGAAGCGTTGGCTCTTGGAGGCTCTCCAGGCTGTAGAGGTTTTCCCACAAAATTGTGCGCCCTGGATGAGCACAGCTCCACTACTACGGAGTTTTCTCAGTAATAAGTCATCTGCAATTCGTGTGAGATACGTATCTGGTTTCAGGCCATACCCTCCATTCTCAAGTGTAAGTATAGCCCAGCCCATACTTCCGAAGATATCAATGATTTACTTCCGACTTTGTATGAATTGGAGAATTGTACTATTAATATTGCATTTTACCAATTCTAGGTATATTATATGGATAGAAAGGATTTGCTATGTATATACCCCGCGATATAGAATCAACTATCCGAAGACTGGAACGAGATTATCCGGTCTTGACCATATTGGGACCACGCCAATCGGGCAAGACCTCTCTGGTACGTCATCTCTATCCGGATTATACCTATGTAAACTTAGAGGATGCACACTCACACCAGCTTGCAGAGGAATCAGTCGACGAGTTTTTCAAAGTGTATGAACCGCCGATGGTGATTGACGAGATTCAACGCTCTCCCCGCCTGTTGGGCAAGATTCAACTCCTCACCGATGAGTCGGGTCAGAAGGCAACACAGTTCATCCTGACGGGCAGTCAGAAAATTCATATCCAGGGGCACATCTCCCAATCGCTGGCGGGAAGAACTGCGCTGTTCCATGTATTGCCTCTTTCGGTACGTGAAATGAAGGCGTCAGGGAAATGGTCCAGTGATCGTGATGAGCTGTTGCTGAAGGGGAGCTACCCCAAGGTGTGGGCCGAAGAGCTGTCATCGCCGTTTCATTACTACCAGAACTATATCAGCACCTATATTCAAAAAGATGTCAAACAAATCGTGGCCATCAAAGATGAACGGGTCTTCTATCTCTTTCTGAAGCTTCTTGCAGGACGAGTAGGAAATCTCTTGAATATCTTATCGCTGGCAAATGACCTGGGGGTGGCAAGAAATACCATAGAGCGGTGGCTCTCTGTTCTGGAGGCATCACATGTCATCCAATTGCTGCAACCGTGGGCTCCGAGCCGAACAGGTTCGCTTACAAAGACCCCAAAACTCTATTTCTGTGACACCGCATTGGTGTGTGCGCTGCTTGATATCACCACTGCTGATCAGATGCTCAGAGATCCACTGCGTGGATCCGTCTTTGAGAACTACTGCATCATGGAAGCCATCAAACAGCGTGCTAACAGTGCATCGCCAACAAATCTCTTCTTTTTCAGAGACTCCTATGGGATGGAGGTGGATCTGCTCTTTGAACAGCACCGTCAGGTAATCCCGTATGAAATAAAGAGTGGGGACCGGTACACCAAGGAGCAGTTGGGAGCGCTGAGGAGATTTGGTAATCGATATGCCAAATACCTCTCCTCTGAGCAGAGTGGTGGACTCATCTACGCGGGCGCGATCAAAACAGAGGTTGATGGGTATCACATCACCCCCTTCACAACCATGGAAGGGTTGTTCTTAGACTGAGAAGAAGTGGATGTTACGGAGTCACTTTCACTGCAATCACCGCTTTCACCACGGTGATGAAAGGAGCCTGTGTAGTGAAAGTGCTGTCAGGCAATGGTTCATTGACATGGGTAACAGAGAGTATCATTGATGCGCATTTGAGTCATCGTGTGGTGGAGTTGAATGGCAGAGCATATTGATGGAAAGTTTGCCTGCTCCCGAGGCTTTTACACAGAAACCGGGCTGCTCCTGCAGCCCGGTGATCGTAGACTCACCTTCTTCTACATAATGATGATCTGGTCTCTCTCCGGACCCACCGAGATGAACTTGATGGGCACGTTGACGAGCTCTTCGATGCGCGTGCAGAACGCCTGGGCCTTCGGGGGAAGGTCGTCCCAAGTCCGCGCGTCGGTGGTGGGGCTCATCCACCCCTCCATCTCCTCATAGATCGGGATGGCGATCTCCTGTTCGGCGGTCTCGGGCAGGTGGTTGATGACCTCGCCCCCGACGGTATAGCCGGTGCAGATCTTGATGGTCTCAAACGTGTCGAGCACATCGAGCTTGGTCAGGGCGAGGGCGGTGAAGCCGTTGATCCACGCCGAGAAGTCGACGGCGACCGCATCGAACCAGCCACAGCGGCGCGGCCGTCCGGTGGTGGCGCCGAACTCACGTCCGATGGTCTGCAGGCGCTTGCCGTCCTCATCGAAGAGCTCGGTCATGAACGGGCCGCCTCCGACACTGGTGGAGTAGACCTTCGTCACCCCGATGATCTCGTCGATGCGCCGGGGGCCGAGCCCTGAGCCAACCGCCGCCCCGCCACTGGTGGGGCTGGAGCTGGTGGTGTAGGGGTAGATGCCCCAGTCGAGGTCGCGCATGACCCCGAGCTGTCCCTCGAGGAGGATCTTCTTGTCCTCCTCATATGCTTGGCGGACCACCGGCAGGCTGTCGATGATCTTATTCGCGAACTTCTCTCTCCAGGAGGCGCAGATCGCCATCAACTCGTCGACGGTGTATTCAGGGAGGCCGAAGTAGGCGAGCTCCCGGTTCTTCTGCGGCAGGACCATCTCGATCCGGGTTCTCAGACGATCTTCATCAAGGAGGTCGGCGGCCCTGATGCCGCTGCGCGTCGCCTTGTCGCTGTAGCACGGCCCGATGCCGCGCCCAGTGGTGCCGATCTGCATCTTCTGGCTCTTGGAGCGCTCCTGGGCCCCATCGAGGGCGCGGTGGTACGGCATGATGAGGTGAGCCCGCACGTCGATGAAGAGGTTCTCCCCGTTCACTCCCTTCTCAGCGAGGGCGGCGAGCTCTTCAGCCATCGTCTCGAAGTTGACCACCGTGCCGGCGCCGACGATGTTCATCGTCTCATCGTTGAAGATGCCGCTGGGGATGATGTGGAGGGCGAACTTGCCCTTCTCATTGATCACGGTATGGCCGGCGTTGTCGCCTCCTTGGAAGCGGATCACCAGGTCAGCCTGGACCGCCAGATAGTCGACGAGCCTCCCCTTGCCTTCATCACCCCATTGGGCGCCTACGATCGCAGTCACATTAGCCATTGGTCAACTCCTTCTTCTCTCTCAGCATTGCGCGCTCCGCCTCGGTGTGCGCCTCGATGTCCTCGGCGTCCCACGGGTATTTGATCCACAGGTCGGGGATCTCCATACCGGCGAAGTAGCGCGTGATCTCCACCGGGAAGTCCACGTCCTTCTCCTTGAGCTTGTTGTGCAGCACCAGGACGGCGATCTCCTCGGGTTCGTACTTGAGCAGTTCCCCGACGCAATACGCCAACGTCGCCCGGCTGTCGTCGACCTCGTCGATGAGCAGGACCTTCTTGCCCACCAGCTGGCTCTGCACCTCGTCGATCCACTGGATCTTGGTGGGATGGTCGCGGTGCTTGTTGTCCAGCCCGTAGTAGGAGATCCCCACCGCATAGATCGGGCGGTTGATGAATGTCTTCATGATGCGCGCCGGGATGAAGCCGCCGCTTCCGATGGCGACGATGACATCGGGGTCATAGCCGGTGGCCAAGAGCTGCTCGCTGAGCTTTTTGATCAGGGAGTGCACCGTGTTGTAGCTGACGTAGAACTTCTTGCTTTCCATCTTGACCTCACCCTTGTGGTTTCATCTCGGCGATATAGGGCAGGGTCCTATACTTCTCATTGTAATCCAGGCCGTAGCCCACCACCCACACATCGGGGATGGTGAAGCCCAGGTAGGCGATGTCTATGGGCAGGATGTGCCGGTCGGGCTTGTCCAGCAGCACGGCAGTGCGCACGCTCTTGGGGCCCCGGGTGCGGAAGTTGCGCATCAGGTAGTCGAGGGTGTTCCCGCTGTCCAGGATGTCCTCGACGATGAGGACGTGCTTGTCCTCCATATTCTCCCGGGTGTCCATCAAGAGGCGGACGTTGCCGCTCTGGCCCCCGTCGTATGAGGAGAGGGCGATGAAGTCGACCACGTGGTCGACCGTCAGATGCCGGACCAGGTCGGAGAGGAAGATGAAGGAGCCCTTGAGGACCCCCACCAAGATGAGTTTGCTCTCCAGGTGTGCATAATCTCGGCTGATCTGCTTGGCAAGTTCTTCGACACGGCGATGAATGGTCTCTTCATCGATGAGCACACGGACCAGGTCGTCTGCAAGGGTGTTGTCGCTCATGGGACCTCCTAAAATAATTCGGTCTTACAAAGAAGAAGTATCCGAAAACCCCCGCTCTGTCAACGTCACCCTCGCGTTCCCTCCGGTGGCCTTGACCGGTGTATCGCCTCATCGGTACACTCAAAGAGACCATAAGGAGGCCGACCATGTACGTCGACGTAGCTGCCGAACATCTCGAGATAAACCCCTTCACCGCCATCGGAACCGATACCTTTCTCATCACCGCGGGGACGAGCGACCGCTTCAACACGATGACGGCGTCGTGGGGTGCGATGGGGCACCTGTGGGGGCGCAACACCGTGACCCTCTACGTTCGTTCAAGCCGCCTCACCCATGAACTGCTCGCCTCGAGCGACGGCTTCACCATCTCCTTCCTCCCCCCGGAGTTGAAGGATATCCTTACCTGGTGCGGCAAGCACAGCGGCCGCGACTGGGACAAGATGAAGGAGACCGGATTGAAGGTCGCCTACATTCCTTCCCCCTCAGGAGGGGAGCGGGTGACCTTCAAGCAGGCGGCCCTGGTCTTCTCCTGCACCAAGGCGGCCGTGGTGCCGCTTGAGAAGAGCTCGTTTGTCCTTCCTGAGATCGAAGAACACTACAA
>LVBF01000214.1 GCA_001604325.1 Spirochaetales bacterium Spiro_04 | reverse complement strand
CGCCCAGCTCGGGCCTCCGAACACCTATATGATCTACGGAGTCGGCATCGCTGAACAGCACCGCAGCCACGGGCATGGCACGGCGATGATGCACCTCGCGCTCACCGAGCTCTTCAAGGAAGCCGACACCCTCACCCTCGAGGTTGAGTCGACCAATGAACACGCCATCACCCTCTATACGAACCTCGGCTTCCGCCCGATGATGCAGATGGATTACCATCGCCTCACCTTAGTGTAGCGGGCGTTCATACCACGCTCCACGGGTGACGCCGTACTTGACGAGATAGCCGCCATCTACCAAGGATTTGACACTCTTTGATACCGCAGAGGAACTCACCTGCAACTGTTCCGCCATCGTGACTATCGTCCATTGCTCTTGTTGGTCGAAGAGCCGGAGAATAGATCGTGCCAACTGTCCCAGCTGGCGATCAAGGAGAGGCATCGATGAAAGCTTCTCCTGCAGGTGAAGTTTCTGCTTGAGCAATGCGGAAAAAAAGTACGAAAACCAACTTTCATACTCCACATCTGGCGACCAGATGTTCTGTTGCGTTTTCCGTAAGGCCTGATAATACCTCGCCTTACTTGCCTCGATGATCGATTCCAACGAGCTATACATGACATATCGATAGCCACATTGCAAGAACAAGAGTGTCGTCAGCGCACGGGAGAGACGCCCGTTCCCATCTTGAAATGGGTGAATTGCCAGAAAATGAACAATGAAGACGGCAATAGTCACCAGTGGATGCATTGCATGCTCCTCCAGTGTTTTTCTCACCCAGACAACCAGCTCTTCCATGAGGGAGGGTGTCTCAAAGACCGAGGCGGCCTGGAAGACAATCCCAATTTCTTTTCCATCCGCATCGAACGCGGCAACGGAGTTTGGGAACCTCTTGTATTCCCCACAATGATACCCATCCTTTTCAACATGCTTCAGCATGACCTTATGCAAGTATTTAATGTAATTCTCAGTGAAAGGAATGACTTGATACTCGTCAAAGATGAGTTGCATCAACTCTGCGTATCCGGCTACCTCCTCCTCATCCCTTGATGCAAATGACTGAGCGTTGATGTGCAACAGCACGCGTTCAACGTCCTTGTCTGAGAGGATATTCCCTTCAATTCGATTGCTGGACCCGATGGATTCTATGGTTGTAACTCTTTTCAGAGCATCAATATGATATTTTCTCTCTTGTGATAGCAACTCCCACTCACCCTTGAATTGATCGATCTCAGATATCTTCACCAAGTCTTGGTGGCTGATGACAATATTCTCCTCTGATATCATATGGCACAATACTCCTAGATAGTATGAGATACTCTTAAATAGTATGAGATATTCTAAGATACTACAAGATACAGCCAATTGTTTCATCAAAGAGACCCTCCGATGAAGTATGGAAATCCTTTTCATTCAGTCCTCCTTCATTCCTCCGTCATCAGTACTGCCGAGGTTCGCCCCATTCAAACCCACCAGATTCTCCGGTATACTCAGACAAAAGGAGGAGCATCCCATGACTACCCTCTACATCGGCATCGACATCGGGACCACCAACATCACCCTCACTCCACTTGATCTGCGTGCACAGACGTGTCCCGTCGCCACGTCCCTTCCAAACCGCCGCATCGACACGGGGGAGGCGTTCGCCTACGCCCAAGACCCAGACGCCATCGAAGAGTCGGTGAGGCATTTGCTCAGTGGGGTCACCGACCCCATCGCGGCGATCTGCATCACCGGCCAGGTCCATGGCATCGTATACTATGATGGTGAAGGCAAGGCCTGTTCCCCGCTCTATACCTGGCTCGACCAACGCGCCATGGAGGTCTTTGACCACATGAGCAGCCAGGAGGCACTCCATGAGCAAACCGGGCACCTGCTCCCCTCGGGGTACGGTCTCTTGGCGCACTACGCCAACCGTCGCCTCGGCAAGGTCCCCCACGAGGCGGCCGGCTTCT
>LVBF01000213.1 GCA_001604325.1 Spirochaetales bacterium Spiro_04 | reverse complement strand
ATTCCGGTTCGCCACTACGGAAATTCCGTACAGCGCAACCGGATTCGGAGACAGATCAAGGAAATTTGGCGCACCGAAAAGCATGCCATGATCCCCGGCTACGATGTCGCGTTCCTCGTATATCCAGGAAAGAGTACCGACCATGCTTCCCAACGAACCCAGATCGTCACCCTCTGCCAGAAGGCTGGACTCTACGCCCAGTCTTGATGCATTCGCCTGACCTCTAATCCCATACTCTTGATATTCAGCCCTTTCCTGCCGTATACCTCCCACCGATTCAACACCAGGAGCTGATATGGACAAGAACACCATCCTCGCTATAATTCTCTCTGTCGTGGTCATCACCGTCGGCATGAGCATCCAAGCCACCTTTTTCGGACCGACCACGGTCGAGCCGGCCCAGACCCAGACGGCGGTCTCTGCAAGTGAAGAGGGCTACCTCGCGCCGGCGAGCTACGCCCAGCTGCCGTCGAGCCTCGCGTGGGGCAGCGGCTTGCCAGGCTCGCTGACCGCCGTCGGACAGCAGCCGGGCAGTACCCCGTTCACCTTCACCACCGAGTACTTCTCCATCACCTTCAATCCCGCCGGCGCCTCCATCTCCTCCTTCCGGTTGAACAAGCACCTGGACAAGGGAGAGCCGGTCGAGCTGCTCTTCAAGGACAGCGAATCCCATGACGCCTTCCTCCTCTATGCGGGAAATGACCGCTCCAACCCCATCGATGCCGTCTTCGCGCACACGGTGGTCGGCAACACGGTGACCTTCTCCCGCGACTTCGCCATCCTCGGTCAGGACGGTACGCCCGGCGACACCTTCACCATCACGAAGACCTACACCTTCGGCGACGCGGACTACCTCTTCGAGGTCGATGTCGAGATGACCAACAGCGTGAACAAGGCCATCCCGCTCGTCTACGAGAACAGCGCCTACACGCTGGCCTTCGAGCCGCAGATCGGCCCCTCCTTCGCCTCGCTGGACAAGAACTACAACTACCGACGCTTCTACATCAGGGAGGATGGGGCGAAGAAGAAGACAATGCCCAAGCTCTCCTCCGGCTTATATACGACGGGCAAGCCGCTCTCGTGGGTCGCCCTCGCCGGCAAGTACTTCTCCTTCATCGCCGTCCCCGATGCCACTTCCTACACGGTGAGCCTCACCGAGCAGGCGGGTGAGGAGATCCCGCTTGAGTCCTCGATGTACTTCACCCGTCCGACGATCAGGGGGGCGAGCCAAGTCGATACCTGGCGCTTCTACGCCGGCCCGCAGCTGAAGCGGGACATGGCTCCCTACAACGACGCCACGCAGAACTCCTTCGGCGTCAGCGGCCTGAACCTGGAAGCGGCCCTGGACAGCAGCTCCTGGCTCGGATGGCTTGAGACGATCCTCAAGGCGATCCTCAACTTCCTCTACCGCCTGATCCCCAACTACGGGGTGGGCATCATCCTCCTCACCTTCCTGCTCAAGCTCCTCCTCCATCCGATCACCAAGAAGGGGATGGAGTCGACGGCAAAGATGTCCGCCCTCACCCCGAAGATGGACGAGATCAAGGAGCGGTGGCCGGACAACCCGACCAAGCAGAACGAGGAGATGGCGGCCCTCTACAAGAAGGAGAAGATCAACCCGATGGGCGGGTGTCTGCCGATGCTTCTCCAGTTCCCGATCCTCATCGGCTTCTACGGCCTCTTGAACAAGCACTTTGAGCTGAGGGGGGCGATGTTCATCCCCGGATGGATCCCCGACCTCTCGCGCCCCGACGTGGTGGCGACGCTCCCGTTCAACCTGCCCTTCCTGGGCAACGAACTGCACCTCTTGCCGATCTTCTACACGGTGAGCATGATCTTCTCGATGAAGATCACGCAAAGTGGGACGGGGGGAGCGGCCGGGCAACAGGGCATGATGAAGATGATGACCTACGGCATGCCGATCATGTTCTTCTTCGTCCTCTACAACGCCCCCAGCGGCTTGATCCTCTACTGGAGTGTCATGAACTCCATCTCGATCGTCCAGCAGCTGTACACCAACAAGAAGAAGACGGCAGCTGCCGAGAACGCTGACAATGTCCAGCAGTTCCCACAGAGCACGCGCAAGCGGCGCTGAACAGAACATCAACTGCGGGCCAAGGCCCGAACGGAGTATCGATATGACCAGAGAATTTGAAGGAAGAACCGAGCAGGAGGCGATCGCGAAGGCGATCGAGGAACTGCACATCGAACGAGAAGATTTTGACGTTGAGATCATCGAGCCACAGAAAAAAGGATTGTTCAAGAAGGGAAATGTAAAGATTCGGATCCACTTCGAGGATGATTCGGTCGACTCGGGGATGGAGTACGATGATGACGACATCCCTACGGAGCGGACCCTCGGCGAGCCGTTCGACAGCGACCTCGAGGACAAGCTGCTCACCTTTGTCGCCACGATGCTGGACAAGATGGGCTATGAAGGCTCCGTCTCCATCGCCTTCCGCCAAGGAAGGAAGATCGGGTTGAACATCGAGAGCGACAACTCCAACATCATCATCGGGCGCAAGGGCAAGAACCTCGATGCCATCCAGCTGCTCGCCAACGTCTATGGCGGACAGATCAACCCCGACGTGAAGGTCGTCGTCGACAGCGAGAACTACCGCATGCGCCACGAAGAGCAGTTGATCAGAAACGCCTTCAAGACCGCGGAGCAGGTGCGTCGCAGCGGCCGCAGCCGTCTCTTGGACCCGATGAACCCGTATGAGCGGCGCCTGGTCCACACCGCGCTCACCGACTTCGGCGGCGTGTCCACCAAGAGCGAGGGCGAAGGGCTCTACAAGCAGATCCGCATCAGCCAGCAGCGCTAGAGCGCGCCCAACGAGATCAAAGAGATGATGGGAACCGAAATGGTTCCCATCATTGTTCAGAGGGCCTTCACCGCCTCCCAGCTCACCCCGTCCCGTCCAAAGTGGCCGTAGTTCATCGAAGCTCGGTAGATCGGCCGCCGCAGGTCGAGCTCTTCGATGATCCCGGCGGGGCTCAGGGAGAAGGAGTCCTGGACGAGGCGCTCCAACAGCGCCTCATCCTCGTGCGCTGTTCCAAAGGTGTCGACGCGCACCGAGATGGGGAAGGGGACGCCGATGGCGTAGGAGAGCTGGACCTCGCAGCGGGAGCAGAAGTCGGCCGCCACCAGGCTCTTGGCTACGTGGCGGGCCATGTAGGCGGAGCTGCGGTCGACTTTGGAGGGGTCCTTGCCGCTGAACGC
>LVBF01000030.1 GCA_001604325.1 Spirochaetales bacterium Spiro_04 | reverse complement strand
CGCTGCCGACGTAGCGCTGCACGAGGTTGGCCTGCTCGATGGGCACGTAGAGCATCTCGCCATCCGCGTAGGCGATCTTGATGAAGTCGCGCTCGCGGTCGAAGGAGGTGACGCGGTCGATCTTGATGAACTGCCCCACCCCATAGTTGACGTGCACCACGTAGTCGCCCTCGTTCAAATCGACGAAGGAGTCGAGCGGAGAGCTCTGGGTGTGCTGCAGGGTCTTGATGACCTGCCGCCGTCGCCCGAAGATCTCCTCCTCGGCGATGGCGATGACCTTGAGGCTCGGGATGGCGAAACCGGCGGAGAGCGGACGGTCATCCCACCGGATGAAGTCGAAGGCGCCGAGCATCTGGGCGAGACGCTGCTTCTGCAGCGGATTGTCGCAGAAGATGTGGACCTCCCACCCTTGTGCCTTCAGGCTCGCCAGATCCTCTTTGAGCAGGGTGAAGTTGCCGAAGTATGAACGCGGCCCCTCCAGATCGAAGCGGTGGGCGTCGTTCTGCTGGCCGGCGATGTCGAGCACCGTGATGGTGCGGTGATGGGACTCTTTGAAGCGTATCAGGTCGAGGAGCAGCTGGTCGGGCTTCACCGCGTCCCGATCATCCACGAAGACCTGGCGGTAGCGGCTGCGCGCCTCGGTTTGCAGGCTCTTGTAGCTGGTGGCGAGGCGCTGGTCGCCGAGGAGGCAGAGGACATCACGCTCACCGATATAGGCGTCGATGTGGCTCGCCTCCAGCGTGGCCGCCTCATCGAGGAGGGTGAGGGTGAGCGAGCCGACGTTCCCCTTCGTCTCCTGGGTGACCGGGTCGTATCGGCTGATGCGCCCCACCACATCCCAGTCGGCGTAGAGGCGGTACGGCATCTCGCTCTCGAAGGGGAAGATGTCGATGACCTCACCGCGGACGGTGAACTCCCCCTCCCCCTGGGTGGAGGGGGTGTAGAGGTAGCCGGCCTCCGTCAGTCGATCGGCGAGGGCCATCGGGTCGAAGCGATCCTTCACACGCACCGTGAGCTCGGTGCCCGAGAGGGAGGCGGGGCTGGGCAGGAGGGAGACGAACGGCCTGAGATGGGTGATGATGAGCGCGTCGGTGCTGGCGAAAATCTCATGCAGCCTCCCGATCTGCTCGTATTCGACGATGTCGGCGCTCTGTGGTGAGTAGAGCTGGCGTCCGGTCGAGGGGAGGTAGATGATCTTCGTCCCGACATCATCCTTCTCATAGTCCCGCATCAGGGAGCGGGCGCTGTCCTCGGTGGGACAGAGCACCCAGAGACGCCCTTGGTTCTTCGCCCTGATGGCCAACAGGAAGCGCGAGAGCGGATACCCCTCCAGTCCCTCGATGGTGAGATCGTAGCCTGGATTCCCCCATGCCTTGTAGGCGCTGCTGGTTTTGCTATACGATTGGACGAGGGTGGAAATAGGCGTGTGCATAAACGCCACTACCCTATCACGAGAGGGAAGGTTGTTCAAGAGAATGAAAGCATATCTGAGTCAGCGGACATTGGATGAATTGGCGGCGGTCGTGGCCGAAAGCGGCGCCTGGGCGCGTTCGATGCAGAGCTCGGTCCATCGCTCCTACAAGAGCGACGGCACCCCCGTCACCGAAGTGGATGTGGAGATCTCCCGGCGCATCATCGCCCACATAGAGGAACATATCCCTGGGGCCAACATCGTCAGTGAGGAGAACCTAACCCCCTTCGACCCCACCGCCGAGTGGACCTTCGTCCTCGACCCCATCGACGGCACCGACGTCTACTCGCAGGGCATGCCGTGTTGGGCCGTCGCCCTGGGGATCCTCGACCGGAACCGGGAGCCGGTGGGGGCGATGATCAGCGCACCGCGCTGGGGCATCGGCGAGGAGGAGCTCTTCATCCGCCTCGACCCCGGCGCACCGCTTCTCATCAATGGACGAACATTCACCCCCTACCCAGACAAGGATGTCCCTCATCAGATCACCATGGGTTCAAGCGGGCAGCGATACTTCGACTTCTCATCCTATGACGGCAAGATCCGTATCTTCGGTTCGGCGATCCTCCACCTGCTCGCACTCGTCATCTACCCCCACATGCAGGGCACGATCGTGCAGACCTGCTACGCCTGGGATGTGGCGGCCGCCCACAGTGTGATGCGCTCCGTCTCCATGGACCTGGAGTACATCGATGGCTCGCCGTTCGTCTACGATGACCGCTTGCTCAAGGAACGGAAGAGCTTCAAGATGGCGCTCTATGGGGGAAGCACGGCGTGTATCAGCGCCCTTCGTCGCCTGATCCCCCCGCGCCCGTGACCTCTGCCACCTTGCCGCGCTCAAACCACGAGCGGGCCAGGTAGATACAGGGGGTGTCGAAGAGCGCGACGACCCACTTGAGCAGATAGGTGGAGAGGGCGATCTCCCACAAGACGCGGCGGGTATAGACACCCCAGAAGGCGATCGTCACGAAGATGATGGTGTCGATGAGCTGGGAGACGAAGGTGGAGAAGTTGTTGCGCATCCAGAGCGTGTTGCGCCCCGGCTTGAGCCGCTTCCAGAGGTCGAAGGCCCAGACGTCATGGAGGTTGCTCACCAGATAGGCCACGAGGCTCGCCAGGGCGATACGGGGCATCAAGGAGAAGATCACAGAGAGGCTCTCTTGGGCGATGTCGCTCAAGGCCGGCTTGAAGAAGAGGGCCATCTGCATCAGGAGCGTCATCGAGAGGAGGCTGAAGAAGCCGATGGCGACCGCCTTGTACGACTCCTTCTTCCCATAGAGCTCACTGAGGATATCGGTCGCCAGAAAGCCCGTGGCGTAGACGATGTTCCCCAGTGTCGCCTCAAGGCCGAAGAGCGAGACGTTCTTCGTCACCTGGATATTGGCCACGATGACGCTGATGGGCACCCAGATGAAGAGCCCGATGCGTCCCCAGAGGCGAAACGCCCCCATGATGAGGGCGAAGTTCAAGACCAACATGATCACCCAATAGATTTCATTCATCCCCGCTCTCCCCGACCATCCGTATCTCCGCCTCCTCGATGGTGAAGGTGCGCAGCACCTCCGAGACGAAGGGGGTGCGCACCGCGGCGATGACCTGGACCCCCTGTGCGCCCAGTGCTCGCGCAAATGCGGGGGCCAAGCCATCGCCGGCGAGCTCCAGGCGCCCGATCTCGTCGAAGACGGCGAGTTCACACGCTCCCAAGGAGGCGATGGTGCGCTCGTTGGCCCAGGCGAACGCCTCACTGTCCCAGAAGAACCTGCCCAGCCTCCGCCAGGCGCTCTTCTCCTCGGTGGTCATCGCGAGGCGCTCTTCACCCGATACAAGATCCTTGAGGGTATACGCTGTTTTCTCCGCATTGGCAAGGGCGAGGATCCCGCACTTCCTCATCGTCCGGTACGGGGGGCCTGAGAGGAGGGCGGCGATGCTGCTGCTCTTGCCTTCGTTTCGCCCCGCGACGATGAGAATCGGCTTAGGTGCCATTGAAGAGGCCCTGCAGCACATCGAAGGCGCGCATCGAGTCCTCCCGCTTGATGACGAAGGTCAGCTCATTCATCGTCGAGACGATCTCGATGACGTTGATCTGCTCCCAAGCCAAGCGCCTGACCGCCTCATAGACCACGCCGGGGGTCTGCAGGAACTCGCCGGTGAAGACGAGGCTCAAGGCGACCAGGTCGTCCATCTGGTTGAGCACCTCCTCCCCCTCGGCCAGTTCGCTGACCAAGTCGCGGTACTTTTCACTGACGGCGATGCTCACCTCATGACTGCCGAGCGTGATGTTGAGGAAGTCCCCCTTCTCCACCGAGACCTGGCTGTAGAGCGAGGCGAGCTTGGCGATGAAGGTGTCGCGCCTGACGAGGTTGAGGTCGAAGATGTTGGTCTTCATCACGATGCCGTAGTCGACGTTGGCGCTATCGCGCTTCTCCGTGCCGCGCCGCAGCTCATCTGCGTAGCGGCGCAGGGCCATGACGATGGCGCTGGTCTTCACCTCCCGGGTGTAGAGGCGCTCCACCTCGCTGTGGATCGAGGAGGCGTAGTTGCTGTAGGAGAGGATGCCGTTGATCAACATCTCGTGGATGAACGGTGATTTGTCTACGATTCGTTTTACGCAACTGCTTACTGTCTCTGCCATATGCGCCTCCACTACTGTTATTACTACCACAAAACCAAAAGTTTCACAACAAAAATAACTATCTGTGTTTCTCAAAGCACATCTTTTTACCAGTTGCATGAGCACGGCGCTGTGCCTATACTGAGGGAGGAGGTGCCCCATGCAATGTCCCAACTGCTCTTCACTCGATGACAAGGTCCTGGAATCGAGACAGAACGCCAGCGGCTCCTCGATCAGGAGAAGGCGGGAGTGCAACAACTGTGGCTACCGCTTCACCAGCTATGAACGCATCGAAGACAAACCGTTGATGGTCATCAAGCGCGATGGCCGGCGCGAGGTCTTCGACCTGAACAAGATCGGGCGCGGCATCCGCTCCTGCACCGAGAAGCTCAACATCAGCGAGAATGAGATCGACCAGTTGTTGCAGAACATCGAGGACGCCATCATGCTCAAGGTGGGCAGCAAGCGGGAGATCCACAGCTCGGCCATCGGGGATGAGGCGCTCAAGCAACTCCGTGAGGTGGACCTGGTCGCCTACGTGCGCTTCGCCGCGGTCTACAAGGCGTTCAACGACCTCGGTCAATTCATCCTGGAGATCGAGAAGCTCGGCAAGGAACTCACCTAGGCGCGTCGAACCACTTGCCCGTCATCGCCGAGGCGATCTCGTCGTTGAGGTGCTCGGGCTTGAGGATCTCGTTGGCGCAATCGAGGCAGAAGGTGTCGCTCATCCCCGCCACGTAGTCGTACACGAGGCGGTCGAGATTCCCATCATGGCTCAAGTACGCATCCCGCATCTCTTTGTAGTGGCGATAGAAGCCGGCGGCGAGCATGTTGCGCTCCTCCCGCCATCGCGCCTCATCGTCACTGCACTCGTCGATGAGGTAGCGCAGGTAGTCGACGATGAGGCGGAGGAGGCGGCTGAAGTAGCGCTCATACCCCTCCAGGAGACGGCTCTTGTAGATGTGCTGGTAGTTGAACCGCATCATCGCCTGGACGGCGGGAAAGCACGACTGGCTGAAGGTGATGCCCTCCTCCGTCGTGGAGGATTCGATGATGTCCATGACCAGGGTATCGATGATCTGGGCGTTCGAGGAGCCGAGGCGCGCTCTGACCGCCTCATCCAGGTCACCCCATTCGATGAGGCCAAGGCGCACCGCATCCTCCATATCGCGCCCGATGTAGGCGATGGTGTCGCTCTGGCGCACCACCGCCGCCTCCCAGGTGGCGGGGAGGATGCCTACCCGACTCTCGATGGCCCCCAGGTCCTTGACGGTGAAGGTCGGCATGACGCTCTTCTGCAGCTTCTCCCCGTTGTGGCTCGCGATGCCGTCGCGCACCGCATAGGTGAGGTTCAGACCCCGCCCGTCGTGGGCCAAGAAGTCGACGACGCGAAGGCTGTGGAGCTCATGCTCGAACGGCGGCAGGCCGCTCTCCTGCATCATGGCAGAGATGATCTTCTCACCGGTATGGCCGAAGGGAGTATGGCCCAAATCGTGCCCCATCCCGATGGCCCACGCCAGTTCGCTGTCCAGGCCCAAGCCTCGGCAGATTGTCGAGGCGATCGAGGCGACGTGCAGGGAGTGCTCGATACGGGTACAGATGTGGTCGTTGGAGGGGGCGAAGAAGACCTGGGTCTTATGCTTGAGGCGCCTGAACGCGGAGCTGTGAATGATGGCGGTGGTATCCCGGTAGTAGGGGCCCCGGACATCCTCACTCTTCGCCCTGACGCGCTTGACCAACTCGTGTGGTGAAATTTTGTTATCCATTCTCATCGTTGTTTCCCAAACCTGCAACTCTATGGTATCATGCAAGAAGAGTCCTTGGATAGCGGAGGTCGGAATGGTTGAGATCTATCTGTTGCCCCTCGGGTGCCTGCTGTTGAACTTTCTTGCGTTCGCCGCATGCCTGCGCTTTCTTTTTTCCCGCCAAGGCCTCTACTGGATCATCCCGCTGGCCCTCACCCTCTTCATGAGCTGGCCGCACGCCCTCACCCTCTACCAGGTGGCGAGCGACAGCAGCACGGTGAGTCTCCCCTACACCTACCTCGACCTGCAGCCGTTGATGCTCTCCCTGCTCTGGTATGCGATGATCGTCACCTTCCACTTCGCGCTGAAGAAGACCATCCGAGTGAACCTCTACGCCGAACAGGTGAAGAAGAACCTGCACGAGGCGCGCTACCTGCAGGCAGGCGATGACCTCGAGCGGCTTCGCCGTGATCGGCGCTGGCACCGCCACCTGGCAAACCGAGCCGTCCCGGTACGTCTCGATCTCTACGACGGCGGGTGGGTCGACCTCTTCGACGAAGCCTAGATGCCGCGCCATCTCTATCTAGGGGGCATCAAGCACAGCGGCAAGACGAGCATCGGGCAACGCCTCTCATCCCGCCTCGCCCTCCCCTGCTACGATCTTGACGCACTGATCCTCACACGCATCGCCCCCCACAAGACGATCCGCTCCTTCTACGCGGCCGAAGGGAAGCAACGCTTCCAGGCATCTGAGTGCGATGCCCTCGAGGCGCTGCTTTCCACCCTCAGTGGGCAGGCCATCATCTCCTTGGGCGGGGGGGCCTCTGACAACGAGTCCCTGATGGCCCTGGTCAAGAACAGCGGCACGCTCATCTACCTCAAGGTCGACGAGGAGACGCTCTGGCGGCGCATCGAGGAGGGCGGCATCCCCCCCTTCCTCGACACGGACGATCCGCGCGCCTCATTTTCGGCGCTCTACGCGATGCGACACGAACGCTATTCCAAGATGTGCGATCTTTTGGTAGACTTATCGGATGGCCTCGACATCGAGCAGGCGACCGATGCGGTCCTCAGTGAGCTTGGCCGGGAGGAGTGATGGCACACAACAGCTTTGGCAATGCATTCTCAATCACCACCTTCGGTGAGTCCCATGGGGAGGCCCTGGGGGTCATCATCGATGGAGTGGAGTCGAACTTCCCCATCGACGAGGCGGCTCTGCAGCGCGAGATGGACCGCCGTCGCCCCGGCGCCAACCCGGCCGGCACCACACGCAGTGAGACCGACAAGCTCTCCATCCTCAGCGGCGTCTATGAGGGGCACACCACCGGAGCCCCGATCGCCATGATACTTTCGTCGACCAACCAACGAAGCAGCGACTATGAACACCTGAGAAACGTCTTTCGCCCCGGCCACGCCGACTGGACCTACTACAAGAAGTGGGGCAACCGGGATATCCGCGGCGGTGGGCGCTCAAGCGGCCGGGAGACCAGCGCCCGGGTCGCCGCCGGCGCTCTGGCCAAGCAGCTTTTGGAAAAACGCGGCATCGCCGTCTTCGGCGGCACCGTCCAGGTCGGCCCCATCGTCGCCCAAGAGCGCGACTGGGCTCATGTCGACCCGATCCTCACCTGCCCCGACCGGGAGGCGGCGGGGAGGATGGTCGCCCTCATCGAGCAGGTGAAGGGGGAAAAGGATTCGATCGGCGGCGTCATCGAGTGCCGGGCCACGGGCCTGCCGGTCGGCTTGGGAGAGCCGGCCTTCGACAAGATCGAAGCGGTGCTTGGCCATGCGGTCCTCTCCATCGGGGCGGTGAAGGGGATCCAGTTCGGAGATGGCTTTGGAGCCGCCTCGATGCGCGGCAGCGCCTTCAACGACCAGCGTACCAGTGAGGGTTTTCTCTCCAACCACAGTGGCGGGATGCTCGGCGGCATCTCCAGCGGCCAGGATTTGGTCCTGCAGGCGGCCATCAAGCCGACCTCATCCATTGCCAGGGCCCAGCAGACCGTGAACAAGGAGAACGAGACGGTATCGCTCACCATCGAGGGAAGACACGACCCGTGCATCTGCGCCCGGGCGGTGGTCGTCGTCGAGGCGATGGTCGCCATCACGCTGATCGACCTCTACTACACCGCCTTCGGAAGGGATGCATGAAAGACACTCCCCTGATCGTCCAGAGCGACCGCAGCCTCCTGCTCGATGTACACCACAGGGACAGCGAAGCGTGCCGTAGCGACCTCATCCGTTTCTGTGAGCTCGTCAAGAGCCCCGAGCATGTGCACACCTACACCATCACCGCACTGAGCCTCTACAATGCCAGCGCACTGGGGTACAGCACCTCCACCATCATGGAAATCCTCGACCGCTGGTCGCGCTTCCCCATCGCCGACAGTGTCCGCTTCTTTGTCGAGGACATGGCGAGCCGCTGGGGCAAGGTCCTCCTCATTGAACACGACGACCCCTCCCTCTACGTCCTGAAGATCGAGAATGAACGGATCCGCAGCGAGGTGGTCCGCCGCCCCGCCATCGCGAAGCTGCTCAGGGTGCTCGACGAGCACCGCTTCGTCATCGAGGCGTACCACCGTGGCGAGGTGAAGCTGCAGATGATCAAGGCGGGCTGGCCGGTCGATGACCGCATCCCGCTCTCAAGGGGCGAGCCGATACCCATGACACTGCGGCACACCACCGCCGGGGGAGCCCCCTTCGCGGTCCGTCCCTACCAGGAGGCGGCGGCCTCTGCGTTCTTGGGCGACCTGGGACCGGGGACCGGATATGGGGTGATCCTCATGCCCTGCGGCTCAGGCAAGACGGTGGTCGGCATGAGAATCATGGAGCGCCTTGCCACCCGTACCCTCATCGTCACCACCAACGTGGCGGCCGTCAGGCAGTGGAAGGGTGAGCTGCTGGACAAGAGCAACCTCAAGGCTGAAGAGATCGGCGAGTACAGCGGCGACCGCAAGGAAGTGAGGCCCATCACCATCTGCACCTACCAGGTCCTCACCTGGCGGCGTGACAAGGAGGGTCCCTTCCTCCATTTGGACCTGCTCACCGAAGGAGGCTGGGGCCTGATCATCTACGACGAGGTGCATATGCTCCCCGCCCCGATCTTCAAGGTCACCGCCGAATTGCAGGCCATCCATCGCCTCGGCTTGACCGCCACGCTGGTACGCGAGGATGGGCGCGAAAATGAGGTCTTCTCCCTCGTCGGGCCCAAGCGCTACGATGTGCCGTGGAGCGAGCTGGAAGAGCAAGGGTACATCGCCACCGCCTACTGCCACGAGATCCGCATCGACCTGCCCCAAGAGCTGGAGATCCCGTACGCCGTGGCCACCAAGCGGGAGAAGTACCGGATCGCCAGCGAGAACCCCCGCAAGGCGGAGGTCATCAAGGCACTGCTCGAGCACCACCCCGACGACTTCATCCTCATCATCGGCCAGTACCTGACGCAGCTCAAAGAAATTTCCGAGCTCGTGGGCGCCCCGATCATCACCGGCAGCACCCCCAACAGCCGTCGAGACGAACTCTACAACGCGTTTCGGGAGGGCTCGATCAGGATCCTGGTGGTCAGCAAGGTGGCGAACTTCGCCATCGACCTGCCCGATGCATCGGTGGCGATCCAGGTCTCCGGCTCCTTCGGCAGCCGCAGTGAGGAGGCCCAGCGCCTCGGGAGGATCCTCCGCCCGAAGCGGCGCTCCTCATTCTTCTACTCGATCGTCACCCGGTTTTCCAACGAGGAGGAGTTCGCCGCAAACCGTCAGAAATTCCTTGCCGAGCAAGGATATTCCTATGAAGTGGAGGTGTGGCCCAATTGACCGAAACAGCACAAGCGCGCTTTGAGACAGCCCTGAGGCGATACAGCGAGGAGAACTTCTTCTACATCGCCCACAACTACCTCGGTCCGGTCAAGAGCCCCTTCCATAAGCCGCAGGTGATCGCCCGCCTCTCCCTCTTCTTCGGCCAAGAGCAGATCCAGAACCGCATGGTCGAACTGCTCGACAGCCTCGATCTGGAGATTCTCTCGCTCCTCTCCCTCACCGGGGCGATCGGGGCGGAGGAGGTCATCGACCTGCTCTCCCCCCGTCACGACTACGCCACCATCTTCTGGCGGCTTTCGTCACTGCAGACCCGCCTCATCCTCCTCAGTGAGGAGGGGCGCCTCTCCTTCAACCCCCTCATCGAAGGGCGGCTGCGGGAGCGTTGCTCGCTCTCCAGCCTCCTCGGTGATCTGGGCGGGACGCCAATCGAACAACCACACCTCTCGGTTGAGTTTGTGCGCGCCTACCTCTCCTTGGTCCTGGATGAACAGCGCTTCGGCTTTCGCGAATCGCACCTGGCCATCTTCCCCTCCTTCGCACAAGAGCAGCTGCGCCATCTCATCCCCCTCATCGGTGACCTCGTCCAGCGTCTGGGTGTCTTCAAGGCGACCAAGCCGCCACGGCTGGTGGAGGAACGCGGTGAGGCGCTCCTCGCCTTGGGCGACGAAGAGCTTTTTTCGGTACTGCTCGCCGCCACGATGAGCGGCCCCTCCATCAAAGCGGCCGTCGCCTTCAGCCGTGAGGTGGTCAGCCTCCTGCGCCAAGCCGGCTCCATTGCTGAGGAGGCCCTCGTCCTGCTGCTCCGCATCATCTCCAAACGCCAAGGCATCGCCTGCCCACCGAATTTCATCCACAGCATGATCACGCTCGGCTTGATCAGCGATGGGCCGATCCATCGTGTGACGACTCTCGAGAGCGACGCGGTGAGCGATGAGCTGCTCGTGGACAGCGACTTCACCATCAACTACCTCGGAAGGCGGAGGGCACACGACATCCTCCACCGCTTCGCCACCATCACGACCTTCGATGTACAGCGCCAATGGCGGGTCAGCAAGGAGAGCGTGGTACGCGCCTTCGACGACGGCCTCTCCTTCCCGGTCATCGAAGCGTACCTCGCTTCCCACGCCCACAACGGGAATGGAGCCGCCCTCATCAAACAGATGGCGCTCCTCGATGAGCGGTACGGGATGCTGACCATCCACGACGCGTTGACCTTGGTCGTCGACGAGCGGGTCGCCCACCTGGTCGAGCATCTGCCGGCCCTCGCCGAACACCACGTCAAGAAGCTCTCCCCCACCATTTTCCTGATGCGGCGCGACAGCGAGAAGCAGTGGCGCAAGATTCTCACCGATGCCGGCCAGCTGGTCGGGTCGACGCATCGCCAATCGGTCGTCGTGCAGAAGGAAGAGGCCATAAACCCATACTTTTTCACCTATATCGACGTGGTCCATGAAGAGCGGACGACACCGGACCTGGCCACGCTCAGACCTCCCGCTGAGCCGATCATCGATGAGTCTCTGAGAGCGGCCATCACGACGGCGAAGGCGCTGTCGCCCGTACAGCGTGAGGACCTCCTCTCCCGCTTCGACCAACGCCTGATCCTCTCCCCCTCCCAAATCGCAGGCCAGGTCCTCGATGCCGTCATCGAGGCGGGAGGCTTCGACTACCAGGGCAAGCTCAACCTCTGCCGCCAAGCGGTGGGGAAGAAGCACATCACGCTGCAGCTGCGCATCGATGAGGAGGAGCTCTTCGTGTGGGCGTTGGAGATCTCGAACAGCAGTGAGGGCGAGGCGTTGCTCAAGGCCTTGGTGCTCGACACCAAGGTCGAGCGCATCATCCCCATCCGCAAGATCTTCACGGTACGGATGCTGAGGACCCAACTCTTCTGATCTAAAGGACGACGGTGATCCAGTGCGGGTAGTGGTAGCCGCTGAACGCCTCGAACTGCAGTTTGCCCTGCTCCATCAACATCTGTGCCCCGTCGACGACGGCGCATCCGGCTTGCTTTGCACAGCGGAGGAACGACGTCTCCCTCGGCTCGTAGATCAACTCGTAGGCGATCTCCCGTCCGGTGAAGGCGAAGGTCGGGATCGGATTGTCATTCCCGCCCATCCCCACGGTGGTGGTCTGTACGACCAAGTCGACCGTGCCGCTGTAGAGGTCGGCGTGCTCGAGTGAGTCGTAGCTGCTCATCGTCTGCTCGGCGAGAATCCGCGCAGTCTCAAGGGTGCGGTTGACGATGGTGATCTTCACTCCATGGTTGTGCAGCGCCCACGCCACGGCCCGGGCTGCCCCGCCGGCGCCGACGATGAGGGCACTCTTGATCGTCCCGTCGCTGATGCGGTCGGCGATCGGGGCGAGGAAGCCGTAGTAGTCGGTGTTGATGCCCTTCCACATCCCCTTGACGCGCACCACCGTGTTGCAGGAGCCGATCTGCTTCACCTCCCGCGTGATCCGGCCCAGGTATGGCAGGACGCTGCGCTTGTGGGGGACGGTGACGGAGAAGCCGCGGATCTGCAGCATCTCGGCGATTTTGAAGAAGGTGCGCACCTGATCGACGAGGAAGGGGACATAGACGGCGTTGTAGTGGATGGCGGCGAAGCCGGGG
>LVBF01000212.1 GCA_001604325.1 Spirochaetales bacterium Spiro_04 | reverse complement strand
ATGTAATCTTTTTCTCTTGCGTCTGTTTTATAAGTGAGGACGAGCATGAAAAAACAGAGATATCTATTGCCTTTACTCACGCTATTGGCAGTGTTGCTGCTCTTCTCCAGCTGTGGTGCACTGCGCAAGACTCCGCCTACGATCCCCGTTTCGCAGGGATGGGAGGGGCCATCGGGACAAATCGGTGACGTATTGATCATTCTGGAGGAGGAGGTCGTCGTCCTCGATCTCGAGGACCTGGACGGTATCCTCGACGCGGAGTACCTCGCAGAGGCCGCTACTCACTGATCGAAATCGACAACAACGCCCACCGCCCATCACTCTGGTCCATCCACACCATGCTCCCCCACCGATAGGCCGGCTCGATGATGGCAAACGGGACTTCCCACAGATGGGTACGATGAATGGCCCGTCCCATCTGGAGGGTCGAGACCGGCAGCATCGAGGCGAGCAGCGTATCGTAGGTATGGACAAACCCCTGCATGAGGGAGGGAGGGATGTAGCGCTCCACCCACTCGGGCGTATAGGCGGTGGTGAGCGCCTCTTTTGCATACGATTCGATCGTACCGCTCTCGCCTTCGATGACTTGCCCGATATCGCTGTTGATGGGAAGAAGATATGCCGTGGAGGCGCCGGCTACAAAGAGCAGCGGCAGAGTGAGCACCACCGTCAACATCCAAAGAATTTTCACTCTGTGCATGGACCTCTCTCTGCCCCCCACTCGTTCTCTCCACCCCGTATCTTTTTGAGAGCAGGTAGAGCCGCTCACCCTTCAATGATATTGTATACGCCATAGTATCATCAAGACGGCGAGACACAGAGGCCTTGATCTCGCCCCCGCTGATACCGTGCTGCTGAATTCCGTTTCATCCCTCAGAAGGGGAATCAACGGATATTAGCACTATACTTATGATATTAAACCAATATAAATATGTGGATGCATATCGCTTGTATGGAAAGATATATAAGTCAGCATCACACTCCCGGCACCCCCCCCCGGGAGCCGAAGCGGAAACAATGAATTCACCGAGAGACGGTGATCCTCTCCCTTCCCCCTTGACGCTCCGAGGCGGAGATTCTCGACCAGAACCTGATGGAGGAGATTCCTTTTGTCCTTTACACACGCGCCCCATCATCCTACTATCGTGCTATGAATGAGAAGATTTTGTTGTCGTTGATCAAGGAACAGGACCATGCGGTGCGCGACCCGCTGTGGCGGGACATCCCCCTCTCCGCCCCCCTCTACGAGCTCTACCGCAGCAGTGAGATGCAGAAGCTCGGGCGTATCAAGCAGCTCGGCCCGGCCTTCCACCTCTACCCAGGGGCCGTCCATACCCGCCTCAGCCACAGCCTGGGGGTCTATCACCTCGGGCGGGCCATCGTGATCAACCTGCTCAGGGAAGAACCGGCCTTCCCCTTCACCGCCGAAGGGGTGCAAGCCTACCTCTCGGCCCTCCTCCTGCACGACATCGGCCACTTTCCCTACGCCCACTCCCTCAAGGATGTCATCACGGTGAGCCACGAGGCAATCGGAGCGGCCCTGATCGAAGAGAGCGGGGCGTTGCGGTCCCGCATCGAGGCGTGCGGCACCTCCGCCGATCTGGTGAGCGCCATCATCGATGAGGAGCGGCCCTCCCCGAGCTCGGAGATCAGCCTCTACCGCTCGATCCTCAGCGGGGCGCTCGATCCGGACAAGCTCGACTACCTCAGTCGGGATGCCTTCTTCTGTGGCATCCCCTATGGCATGCAGGACGCCTCCTACATCACCGGCAAGCTGCGGATCGCCGAAGGCGCCATCGCCGTAGAGGAGACGGCCATCGCATCGGTCGAGCACCTCCTCTTCTCCAAGTACTTGATGTACCGCAACGTCTACTGGCACCCCCGCACCCGAAGCGCCACCGCCATGGTCAAGAAGGCCGTCGTCGCCCTGCTGGACGACGAATCGCTGAGAGAGGAGGAGCTCTTCGGTCTCGATGATGAGCGGTTCTTCACCCTGATGAGGCAGAAGGGAGACCCGTACGCCCTCATCGAGGCTGTGGAGGAAAACCGCCTGTACCCCACCGTCATCGAAGTGCCGTTTGATCGAAGACTGAGCTGGCCTCCCCGCGAACGCCATCAAAGGGAGGAGGAGCTCTGCCGCACCTTCGGCCTCAAGGCAGGGTCCATCATCATCGATATCCCCGAGCCCATCAGCTTCGAGGCGACGATGCCGATCGTCTCAGATGGGGGGACGGTGGTCGAG
>LVBF01000211.1 GCA_001604325.1 Spirochaetales bacterium Spiro_04 | reverse complement strand
ATCGAGGACTCCCTGAAAAAGGCGATCCGCAAACATGGATGCCCCACCGCTGTCTTCGTGGACAATGCCAAGGTCTATTCGGGGAAGGCCTTTACCCTGGCCTGCTCCGAGCTGGGCATCCACAAAATCCACTCGACGCCCCACTACCCGGCCTCCAGGGGCAAACAGGAGCGGTTCTTCAGGACGCTTCGCGACCAGCTCCTCAACGAGGTGGAGAACGTGGAGCCCCTGGAACTGAGCGCCCTCAACCGACTCTTGGTGGCCTGGCTTTCCGAATATCACGCGACCCCTCACTCGCGAACTCGGCAGACCCCGGCCGAGCGTCTCCAGGGTGCCGTGCATCGTCCCGTCACCGCCGAGATGCTCGAGCAGGCCTTCTGGCAGTGGACCACCCGGCAGGTCACCGACCAGGGCGAGATCCGCTTCGAGGGCAACCGATACTCGGTCTCCCTGAAATTTGCCGGCCGGGACCGGGCGGTCCTGCGCTACGACCCGGCAGACCTCGGCAGGCTCTACCTCTGGCAGGATGGCCGGGTCGTGGCCGTGGCCCGCCCATTGATACTCCTGCACCGGGTCTCCCGCCGGAAGCGTGTCCGGGGCGAGCAGCCCTCAGAGGCTGCGAGGAACTACCTGAACCGCCTGGAGCAGGCCCACCTGGAGCGCCTGGGGCAGGAGATGAACCTGACCCGATACGAGAGCGAGGAGGAAACGCCATGAGCCACCCGATTCTGGAGAACTTCCAATTCCGCCGCCTGCCTTTCCAGGCGGATATCGACGCCGGGGCCCTCTACGCCTGGGAGAGCTTCGAGCAGGGGCGCAGGCGCCTGCGCCAGGCTGCCCGGGACCGGGGCATGGCCCTGGTGACCGGGGACTTCGGTGCAGGCAAGACCGCGCTGGTGCGGGCTGTGACCTCTCAGTTGGCTTCCAGTTCCTACCGGGTGCTCTACCTCGCCGCGGTCGAGAACTCGAATCCCCTGCGGCCCGTGGTGGAGGGCCTGCTGGACCAGTTGGGTGAGAGGGTCCCGTTCAACAACGTGGCCCGGTCCATGGCCCTGGTGCAGAAGGCGCTGCTGCGCAGCTATGAGCAGAACGTGGTCCCCGTGGTGATCGTGGATGATGCCCAGGCCCTGGACACCCGAGCCTGGCTGGGGCTGAAGACCCTGACCAACTTCGAGATGGACTCGAAAGTGCCGTTCTGCCTGTGGTTGCTGGGTTCGCGCCAGGAATTGCTGGCTCCGCTGCGCCAGAGCGGTCTGGCGGAGGTTCGCAGCCGCCTGCAGTTCTGCTTCCACCTGAAGAACGTGCAGGAGCAGGAAATCGAACCCTACCTGGCGGCCCACCTGAAGTGGGCAGGGTGCGACCGGGCCCTGTTCCCGCGTGACGTCTCCCGGGAGATCTACCGGCTGACTCACGGCCTGGCCCGGCAGATCAACCGGCTTGCGTGGCACTGCCTGATGGCAGCTGCCCTGGAGACCAAGGACCTGGTGGACCAGAGTTGCCTGGAGCAGGCGGTGACGGAGGTGCTGCCTCCCGAGCTGAGCTGAACGCCCCCCTGAACCAACTGGCCCCGCCTTGCGGCGCCAGTCCCAAAGGGGCCAGCCCAGAGGCCGGCCCCTTCTTCACGCCTCCGGAGTGGCCAGCGAAAGTGGGCAAGAGCCGGCCACAGAGAGTGGGCGTCAATACGCAGAACATTCCCGGACCTGCCACTCAAGCCGGTGACCGCAGAGGCACTCCTTCATGCG